>JAJFMR010000434.1 GCA_020696915.1 Rhizobiaceae bacterium
CGGAACTGGATCCACCAAAGAACAAGTATGCCTGGCAGAACTGGCGCGCCACCGTCGGTCTACCGACGCACGGCTACTATGAGCTATGGGTTCGAGCCACGGACTCCGACGGCACCATGCAGCCGGCCGTCGCCGGCAACTGGAATCCCCAGGGCTATGGCGGCAACCCGATGCATCGAATTGCCGTCCTGGTTCCGGCGAAGGGCGCATGAGGGTGTGGTCCTGCTTCTCCACCGCGGCCCTGATCCTCGGCACCGCCATGGTGCCGGCGCTTGGGCAGGGGCACAATGACATGATCGAGGATTTGCCGGAGGGGCCGGGCCGCGAGGCCGTGTTCTACACCTGCACCGCCTGCCACGGCGTCAGGATCATAACCCAGCAGGGTCTTTCCGCTGAGCGCTGGGACGCGCCGCGAGATTGTCGATTACCTGGCAGCCCACTTTCCCTCGCGCCAGAAGGGCTACACCAACCCATTCCTGAAGAAGTGAGGGCACACACTCAAGCTCGCCACGCCAATCACGATTTCTGATGCTCTCGAGCATCAATGCCCACGAGGGCCCTGATGCCGTACAAGGCGAATGAAGCGCGACGTCACAATCCCGGAAACCCGGTACAAAGCCGTCGGCCTACGCGCGTTCTGAAAAACACCCGCACGCCATGCCGGCTCTGTGAAAAATCGTTTTTAACAGGAAAACATTCAAGGCCTTTGAGTAATTTTATTTCTAGTTGCATGCATATAGCAGCTGGTTTTCAGGCATGTGTGAGAAGGATCTTAGATCACTCTGTCCCCAACGATTGCTGCTTCAATAGCTGTTCGATGTCTGAAAACCGAACATTCCCGCTGTTTCAGCAGATCTGCATCAAGGGCTCTGACAGACTCGGTATGTGTCTTGTCGAGAGATGATTCTGGCTGAGGTTCAACTTCTCAGAAAGTCATATTGGTAACTAATTTTTGGTTAAGATACCTAATGAAAATTATTTTTTAATAACGTATCCTGTTTCCATAAAGTTGGACGCGGGAGGAAACAACTCATGCCCAAAATGACGGCAATCGAAGCTGCGGTCCACGTCCTGGAAAAGGAAGGCGTTTCAGTCTGTTTCGGGGTTCCCGGAGCCGCCATCAATCCATTCTATGCGGCGATGCGCGCCCATGGAGGCCTCCGCCACATCCTGGCCCGCCATGTTGAAGGTGCATCGCACATGGCCGACGGCTACAGCCGGGCCAAGGCGGGCAACATCGGTGTCTGCATCGGCACCTCCGGGCCGGCCGGGACCGACATGATCACCGGCCTGTATGCCGCCGCCGCCGACAGCATCCCCATTCTGTGCGTTACGGGGCAAGCGCCCCGTGCCAAGCTGCACAAGGAGGACTTCCAGGCCGTCGACATCGAGTCCATCGCCAAACCGGTCACCAAGTGGGCCGTCACCGTGCGTGAGCCGGGGCTGGTTCCGCGGGTGTTCCAACAGGCCTTCCACCTCATGCGCTCGGGCCGGCCCGGCCCTGTATTGATCGATCTGCCGATCGACGTTCAGACCGCAGAGATCGAGTTTGACATTGACACCTACGAGCCGTTGCCGGTTTATCGGCCCACGGCGAGCCGGCGCCAGATCGAGAAGGCGCTGGCGATGCTCGAAGCCTCCGAGCGCCCGCTGATCATCGCCGGGGGCGGCGTCATCAATGCCGACGCTTCGGAACTGCTGGTCGAGTTCGCCGAGATCGTCGGCGTTCCGGTCATCCCGACCTTGATGGGATGGGGCGTGATCCCGGACGATCATCCGTTGATGGCCGGAATGGTCGGGCTCCAGACCAGCCACCGGTACGGCAACCGGACCTTCCTGAAGTCCGATTTCGTGCTCGGCATCGGCAACCGCTGGGCCAACCGCCATACCGGGACGGTTGAGAGCTATACGAAGGGCCGGACATTCGTCCATGTGGACATCGAGCCGACCCAGATCGGCCGCGTGTTCAATCCCGACTACGGCATCGTCTCCGATGCCAAGGCCGCCCTCCAACTCTTCGTCGATGTCGCCCGCGCGATGAAAGCGGCTGGTCAGATCAAGGATCGCGGCGCCTGGGCACAGGATTGCGAGCATCGCAAGAAGCACATGCTGCGCCGGACCCACTTCGACGAGGTGCCGCTGAAACCCCAGCGGGTCTACCAGGAGATGAACGAGGCGCTGGATCGTGACACCTGCTATGTCAGCACGATCGGCCTGTCGCAGATCGCCGGCGCCCAGTTCCTCCACGTTTACAAGCCCCGCAACTGGATCAATTGCGGCCAGGCCGGCCCGCTGGGCTGGACCTTGCCGGCGGCACTTGGGGTGCGCGCGGCCGATCCGGATCGCAAGATCGTGGCGCTGTCCGGCGACTACGATTTCCAGTTCATGATCGAAGAGCTGGCGGTCGGCGCCCAGCATAAGCTGCCCTACCTGCATGTCGTGGTGAACAACTCGTACCTTGGCCTGATCCGGCAGGCGCAACGCGGCTTCAAGATGGACTTCGAAGTCAGTCTCGCCTTCGAGAACGTCAACAGCCCCGATGTCGAGGGCTATGGCGTCGATCACGTCGCAGCCGCCGAGGCGCTGGGATGCAAGGCGATCCGGGTCAAGAGCCCGAACGAATTCAAGGACGCCTTCGCCAGGGCCCACGCCCTGATGGAGGAGCATCGGGTCCCCGTGGTCCTGGAGTTCATCCTGGAGCGGGTCACCAACATCGCGATGGGCACCGAACTCCACAATGTCAGCGAGTTCGAGGAGATCCTCTGCCTCGATCCGTCCCTGACCCTCGATGACGTCTCGGGCTCGGTCCTCCAGACCGACCCCGCAAAGAAATAATCAACAGGGAGACAGCAGGACATGAAAGTCGGTTTCATCGGCCTCGGCATCATGGGCCGCCCGCTCGCCGGCCATCTCTTGAAGGGCGGCTATCAGCTCAGCCTCTTCGATCTCGGCGGACTGCCGCAGGAACTGGTCGATGGCGGTGCCGTCGGCTGCGCCTCGGGCCGCGACGTGGCGGAGCGAAGCGACGTCATCATCACCATGGTTCCCGACACACCCCACGTGGAAGCGGCACTGTTTGGCGGCAACGGTGTTGCCGACGGGTTGAGTCCCGGCAAGATCGTGGTGGACATGAGCTCGATCAGCCCGATTGCCACCAAGGACTTCGCCAAGCGTATCAACGGGACGGGCTGCGACTACCTGGATGCCCCGGTTTCCGGTGGCGAGGTCGGTGCCCGGAACGCCACGCTCTCGATCATGGTGGGCGGACCGGAGCGCGCGTTCGAGCAGGTCAAGCCGCTGTTCGACCTGATGGGCAAGAACATCACGCTGGTGGGTAACAACGGCGATGGTCAGACCGCCAAGGTCGCCAACCAGATCATCGTAGCGCTCAACATCGAGGCCGTGGCCGAGGCACTGCTGTTCGCCTCCACGGCCGGGGCCGATCCGACGA
>JAJFMR010000435.1 GCA_020696915.1 Rhizobiaceae bacterium
ATTGCGCAGCCTGGGCCGCGCTGGCAAGCGTGTCCGACCGGCCGCGCCAGCCACCCGCCACTGCCAGCGGTGTTTCGAAGGGCTGGTCACGCATGGCAACGCGCACTCACCGTTAAACCCTCCGGCGCCAACAAATGGCCCGCGTACCGGTTCCGGTGCATTATCTCGAGCGCCTTGAAAAAGCGCTCGCGTGGTTAACGATGATCGAACACCACGCTCATGGTCCGACCAGTTGCCTCGGAGACGATCAGTCCAACGATATCCTCGTCCGTCTCCCGGCAAAGCGGCGCCATGACCCGGATCGCCTTGAGGGCGTTTCCGGTCGAAATCACGTCGCGCGAACCATAGTGAGAAAGCACAGTGGAAACAGCGTGTTTTGCCTCGAATTCCGAAGACATTCCCTGACGTGCGTGGATCATTGGCGCTCCTCCGGCCAAGTCACCCCTCCAGCGGAATGATAGCGCGAAACCGCGACCTCGCCAGCGGAATTGTGGTCCTACCAGTGACGATTCTTAGGCGAAGCTGGGCTGGCGCTGGCCGGAAAACTGCGGGACCGCGGTTCGCGTAGTCGTGTCGTGCAAGCGGGGCTCCTTGCCCTAACCCGCGTCACCGGGACGCGTCACGGGTTAGGGCGACCTGCCGTGCACCTCGGCCCGGCAACCAGTCCACGAAGCTTTGGAGCCCATTGCGAATGCTGGTTTCAGGCCTGTAGCCGGTCAGCGCATGGAGAAGATCCGGGGACCCTGTCGTTCGCCTGACGTCGCCGGGCTGCATCGGCAGCATCTTCAGCAGCGCCTTTTTCCCGAGCACCTCTTCGATCGTCTCGATGTAGCGCATCAGGCCGATCGGCGTGCCGCCGGCGATGTTCACCTCGCGATAGGGCGCAACGGGCGAAAGCGTGTCGGTCACGCCTGGGACCCGCACCGGGCTGCCGAGTTGAGGAACACAATCGACCAGCCTCCGCATCGCCTCCACCAGGTCTCCGACATAGGTGAAGTCGCGCTCCTGCCTGCCTTCGCCGTAGACCTCGATCGGTTCGCCGTCGAGGATGGCGCGCACGAACTTGAAGAACGCCATGTCGGGCCGCCCGTTCGGCCCGTAGACGGTGAAGAAGCGACAGACCGTGGTGGGGATCGCGAAGAGATGCGCGTAGGCGTGCGCCATCACCTCGCCCGACTTCTTGGTCGCAGCATAGAGCGAGACCGGCCGGTCCGTGGTGTCGGTCTCGACGAATTCTGGTTTCGCCGACATTCCGTAGACCGAACTGGTCGATGAGAACAGCAGATGGCCTGGCCTGGCCGCGCGGCAGGCCTCCAGCACGTTTACCATGCCCACGAGGTTGGCGCCGGCATAGGCATCGGGGTGGTCGAGGCTGTAACGGACGCCCGCCTGGCCGGCGAGATGGATGACGATTTCGGGTTCGGCAGCCTCGAAGGCCGAGCGCACAGCACCGGCATCCTCGAGCCGCGCCTCGATCGAGTGGAAGCCGGGCCGGCGCTGAAGTGCCTCGAGCCTGCCGCGCTTCAGCCCGACATCGTAGTAGGGCGTCACTGCATCGAAGCCGGTCACGGCATGTCCTTCGCCAAGCAGGCGGCCGGCCATGTGAAAACCGACGAAGCCGGCCGTGCCGGTGACCAGGAAGCGCATCAGGCGACGCCTGCCGGGGCAGCCAGATAGTTTGCGTGTCCCTTGTCGGTGAAGACGAGCGCCACGCGGTAGCCAGCGCCGTCCAGCCAGGCGCTGAAGGCGGCGGTATTCGCATTGGCGATCTCGACGAAGACCAGCGGACGCCATCTGGCGATCAGCCCGGCGGCACCTGCCAGCACGCTCATTTCCATTCCCTCCACATCGATCTTCAGGACATCGACAGGTCCCGATACCATCGAATCGAGCGGCGCCACAACGATGTCGCCGGCAGGGTCGGCGATGAGCCGGCTCGCACCGTATCCGCCGTGCTCGGACGAAACCAGCCGCGCCCGCCCGGCGCGGTCGGCAACGCCGATGCCCAATTGCGACAGGTCGACATTGGTCAGCCGGTTGCGTTCGATGGCCGCACGCAGTGCAGTGGCCGCTGGCGGCAGCGGCTCGAAAGGGATCACCAGGCCGGCCTTCATCGGACCGGCGAAGAAGATCGTATGGTTGCCGGTGTTGGCGCCGACATCGACGATGCGGGCTCCCGGCCTGACGGCGAGGCGCAGCGCCTCGAGTTCCGCAGCCTCGAAGAAAAGCCCGCGGGACTGCTCCCGCTCGATTCCTGCGTTCCGGCCGGTGTAGGGCAGTTGGTAGACGTCGTCGCCGTGCCGGACGGGCAGGTAAACCGGCTCGGCCGCCAGCCTCCGCAGCACCTCCTTCCGCTCGTCAACGGCAAGCGGCGCCGGTTCGCTCGCCCGCGTGATCAGCGGCTGCGCCGATTTGAGGCAACGCGCCTCGGTCCATAGATCGAACAGATAGTCCAGGCGCCAATGGCGGCCGCCGCGCGATTCGATGCGGTCGAGCACCCGCTTCAGCACATCCGTTCGAACGAGATGGCTTGCCGGAACCCACCAGTTGAGCAACGCATGCGGCAGCCGTTCGGCAGTGTCGAAAGCCAGCCTGGACAGCTTCGCCACGGGCTGGTCGCCCCCTGCGACATGGGCGGCGCCGAAGATGGCGTCATAAAGGGGGAGCACCGGGCGGGAAAGCACGAGCGCGTCCTCCGTCAGCGTATCGCCGGGTGCCAGGAGCATCAGCCAGTCGGCTCCTGCCCGGTTGGCCGCCTCGACCGCGGCCCGTCGGGCGCCTATTCCATCAACCGCGTGCCCGCCGGGCCGCTCGAGATCGATGATCCGGCTGAAGCCCGCACGGCGCAGCGGATAAGGCCGCGCCGCATCGCCAAGCGAAGCGATGGCAAGCACGGGCCCGGCCGGCGGGGCGTTCATTGGCCGTTCGGCCCGGCATGGGCGACGGCCGGATCGACCTCCGCATAATCGTCGCCGCGGCTGTAATTGTCGTGGTAGACGGCGAGTGGGCCGGAAATTTCGCCGCTGGCGTAGACGCCGAACTTGAAATACGGGCCCTTGGCCTGGTTGCGATAGCCCAACGGTCCGGCAAAGCTGAACAGCGGCGCGCCGTCGAGCCAGGCGTCGATGGTGGATTCCTGTTCCCGAGACCAGTGGATGCGGAACACGAAATCCATCCATCT
>JAJFMR010000436.1 GCA_020696915.1 Rhizobiaceae bacterium
GCCGGTGCTGGGCGTCACGAAGGACACCGCCGCAGCCTTTGGCGTGCTCGCGGCGGCCGTCCGGCAGGCCGGGCTTTCTCCCCGGCCACGCTATAACGACGTGTGGATCGCAGCCCAGGCCATCGAGCACGGCTACGCATTGCTGACGATCAAACCCGATGATTTCTCGGGTCTGCCGGGGTTGCGGCTATTGACCCTGGGAGGCAGGCGACGGTCGGCCGCAATCGCTTCGGGAAACCAGGCAAGGCGCTCCTGACGTGTGAGCGCGGGCATCGTATCTGGGCGCGGAGAGTGGCTGGGGAACCTGGATTCGAACCAGGACTAACGGAGTCAGAGTCCGTGGGTCTACCGTTAACCTATTCCCCAGCAGCAGCCGCATGAGCGGCGATCCGGCCGCCGGCCGGATGCGCTGCCTTGTAGCCATGGCCTTGAAATAGTCAACCCCGTGGCATGGTTCCAGCCGGCCCGGGAAATCGCCCAAACCGGCCACCGCTACTGTCGCCGGTACTGCATCCTTTCGAAGCCGAGCACGATGGGGAGGGCCAGCAGGAGCGGGACGATCAGGTAGAAAAGCCGGAAGACGAGCAATGCGGCCAGCACCGAAACGTCGTGCACCTCCGGCATGCCGGCGAGGAAGACGATCTCGAAGACGCCCAGGCCGCCCGGCGCATGGCTGATCTGGGCGGCGGCGAAGGCGACGAGGAAGACGCCGAGCACGACGAGATAGCCGCCGGCGGCGGGGAGCGCGAAATGGATGATCGCCGCGGCCGCGAGCAGCTCGGCCGGTCCCACCAGGAGCTGCCGGGCGACGATCGGCAGCGACGGATAGTAAAGCTCGAAAGCGCCGATCTTCAGCGGCTTCAGGTGCAGCCAGCTGCCGAAGACATAGGCCCCGACGATGGCCAGGCCGAGAACACCGAGGCCGGAGGAAAAATGGCCGCCGGCGAAATCCGCGTAGCGGTCGAGCAGTTCGGGCTCGACGAGAAGCACGATGCTGGAAACCAGCACCATGGAAAGCACGAAGGTCAGCCAGCAGATGGCGACGAGCACGCCCACTTCCTGGGCGCTCAGCCCCTGCGTGGCATAGGCGCGGTAGCGGATGAGGGCGCCCGAAAGCACCGAGCCGCCGATATTGTGGGAAAGCGCATAGGTGGTGAAGGAACAAAGCGTCACGAAGAGCCACGCCACGTCCCTCTTGAGGTGGGTGAGCGCGATGTGGTCGTAGCCGGCGAGCGCCAGGTAGGCCGCTATCGTTGCAAGCGCGGAATAGAGCCAGCGCTGCGCCGGTATGGCGGTGAGCCCATCCCAGACGTCTTCCAGCGAAATCCAGCGGAGCTCGTCATAGAGCAGCCACAGCGAGACGGCGACCGCCGCGATCCCGACTGTCGGCCAGAACAGTTTCTTCATGCCCACCTGCACCCACCTTACTCGCCGCGACCCGCATGCGGGGGCGGCGGCCACACCTCCGTCCCCGGTCCAGATGCCCGATGCACGCTGCCGCTTCAACCGCACGCCGGCAAAACAAACCGTGAGTCGGTTCGGTGGCTCAATGGTGTGGCGACGTGTCGAGCCAGAGCTTCCCGAACCGGAACTTGCCGAACAGCCCTGCGCGGAGGAGCCTGTCTCAGCCTCGGGCGTTCCTTGCAGCAGCCCTCATGGTGAGCCTGTCGAACCACGAGGGCGCTTGGCTCCGGAGGAAGGTGGAACCGGCACGAAAGCCATGCCGTCGCGCTGCGCCGCCGCGGGGGCGAAGATTCAGATCGGCATGGCTCGGAGCTTGACGCCCTCGTGGTTCGACAGGCTCACCATGAGGGCTAACGGGAGCGCAGGCTCACCGTGAGGGGTACGGGAGCGCAGGCTCACTATTAAGCTACAGGAGCGAGGCTCACCAATAGATGCGACGGGGCACCGGCTCACCATGGCAAGGCTTGTCGAACCACTTGGTGATCGCTGCCGCCGCTGCTATTGTCTCGGCAACTGAAAAACGAGAGCGCCTGCTGCGTCCGGTTCCGGTTCGCGCGGCGCGGGGAAGCATAGAGTGGAAGACCGCGAGGCCGGCAGGCCGGAAGCGGGTGCGACGGGCGGCGCGCTGCCCGTGGAAAGCAGCGCCGCGGCGGCAATCCGCCATGCGGCGCCCGGCTTCAGCGCCAGGGAGCACCCGCCATCGAAGGGCAAGAAACGGCGCAAGCACAAGCGCGGCCGCAAGGTTTTTGCACGTGACAGCCGGCCGGAAGGTCACCGGCCCGAGTCTATGGGCTCCGCGGTCCGTGGCATGCCGGCCGCGGCCGCGCCGGTAGCGCCTTCGCTCCGCCTGGATCACCCTTCCGCCGCATCGATCGCGTCTCCGGCTCCGCAGCGCCTGCCGCAGCCGGGCGCGCTGCCGGTGTTTGCGGCGCTCGATCTCGGCACCAACAATTGCCGCCTGCTGGTCGCCGTGCCCGGCCGGCCGGGCCAGTTCCGGGTCGTCGACGCGTTCTCCAGAATCGTGCGGCTGGGGGAAGGGCTGACGGCGAGCGGCAGGCTGGCCGAACCGGCCATGGACCGCGCCGTCGAGGCGCTGAAGGTGTGCGCCGACAAGCTCGCCGGCCGGCCGGTCCGGCGGGCCAGGCTGATCGCCACTGAAGCCTGCCGCGCGGCGGCCAACGGCGCCGAGTTCCTGGCGCGGGTGGAGGCGGAGGCCGGCCTGCGTCTCGAGATCATCGACCGCCGCACCGAGGCGCGGCTCGCCGTCTCCGGCTGCGGCTCGCTGGTCGAGCGCGACACCGACGGCGTCGTCCTCTTCGACATCGGCGGCGGCTCCTCGGAGATCGCGCTGATCGACGTCCGCGGCAGGCGCTCGCCGCGGCTCGCCAGCCACATCGTCGAATGGACGTCGCTGCCGGTCGGCGTGGTGTCGCTGGCCGAGCGGTTCGGCGGCCGCGAAGTGACGCGCGGCACCTTTCGCGCCATGGTCGACTATGTCGCCGGGCTGATCGACGCTTTCCCGGGGCGCCGCCGGCTCGACCATCTGGTGGGCGGCGGCCGCTTCCATCTGCTCGGCACGTCCGGCACGGTGACGACGCTGGCCGGCGTGCATCTCGGCCTCGAGCGGTACGACCGCCGGCGGGTCGACGGGCTCTGGATGGACCGGGAAAGCGTCGACGCGATGGTCGAACGGCTGCTCGGCTGGAGTTTCGA
>JAJFMR010000437.1 GCA_020696915.1 Rhizobiaceae bacterium
TTCGGTTCGGGCACCGGCATGAACAGGTCGAAGCGGTTGCGGGGGCCTCCGCCGTAGGTGAGGTCGAGGCGTGCCCGGCCCGCCGCGCCGAGACCGTCGCGGAAGGCGCGCGCCGCCTGCGCACAGCGCTCCGGCCAGGCCTCGGCGCCGGCAATATGGGGACCGTTGGCGTAGGCGTCGTCCCAGTCGGCAATCCGGTGGTGGATCATTGCTGCCTCCCGCGCCGACTTCATAGCGGGCGGCAGGCGGGCTGTCATCCCGGCCGGCCTCTGGATGGTGTCGCAGGCGGTGCAGGCCTGATCTCTCCGCCCGATCGACACGAACAGACGCGCTCTGCCAAGCTGTCGGAGGCGGCCGGCCTGTGCTCTCGTTTTCGATGAGCACGCCAGCCGGCATTGCCTCAGCCTCTAACGCATGAATTCGATCGATACGCGCCCACCCTACCGATACCCGGCGGCCTGCAGCTCGAACAGCTCCGCATAGGTGCCGGCGAGCGCCACCAGTTCCTCATGCGTGCCGGCCTCCAGAATCCTCCCGTCGGCGAGCACCAGGATGCGGTCGGCGATGCGGACGGTCGAAAACCGGTGCGAAATCAGTATGGCGGTCTTGCCTTCGGTCAGCTCCTTGAAGCGCTCGAACACCTCGGCCTCCGATTTGGCGTCGAGCGACGCCGTCGGCTCGTCCAGGATCAAGAGTTCGGCCTGGCGCATATAGGCGCGCGCGATCGCCACCTTCTGCCACTCGCCGCCGGAAAGATCGCGGCCGTTGGCAAACAGCTTGCCGAGCGGCTGCTCGTAACCGAGCGGCAGTCTTGAGATGACCTCGGCCGCCAGGCCCTGTTCGGCAGCATGCTCGATGCGCGCCCGGTCGGTTCCCGATTCGATGCGGCCAATGCCGATGTTCTCGCCCGCCGTGAAGCTGTATCGGATGAAGTCCTGGAAGATGACGCCGATATTGGCCCTGAGCTCGTCGACGTCGATGTCGCGCAGGTCGATGCCGTCGATCAGGATGCGGCCTTCGTCAGGATCGTAGAGCCGGGTGATGAGCTTGACGATTGTCGTCTTTCCGGCGCCGTTCTCGCCGACCAGCGCCAGTGTCTCGCCGGCCCGCAGCGTGAAAGAGAGGTTCCGCACCACCCAGCGGTCTGTGTCGGGGTAGCGAAAGCCGACGCCCTCGAAAGCGATCCCCTGCCTGATCGGGCGCGGAAACGGCTTTGGATCGGATGGACGAACGATGCCCGGACGGATGTCGAAGAAGGAGAAAAGGTCGTCGAGGTAAAGCGACTGTCCGGCGATCTGGGTGACGCCGATGAGCAGCTCCTCGAACAACCCATGCAGCCTGAGGAAGGCGCCCGAGAGAAAGGTGAGTTCGCCAAGCGTGAATTCGCCGGCGACCGTGCGCCACACGATATAGGCATAGGCTCCGTAATAGGTAGCGGTGCTCAACGCCGCGAAGACGCCGCCCCAGGCGGCACGTGCGATCGCCAGCCGCTTGTTTTCCTCGATGATCGTGTCGGCGAGCTGCCTGAACCGTTCGACAAGGAAGGGGCCAAGCCCGAACAGCTTGATCTCCTTGGCGGTTTCGGCGCTGGCGCCGATATAGCGGAGATATTCGAGCTGTCGCCGCTCGGGTGACCTGAACCGGCTGATCAGGTAGGAGCGGGTGTTGAACTTGGCCTCGTTGACGACCGAAGGAATGAGCGAGACGAGCAGCAGGAGTATGAGCCACGGCGCGTAGACGAGGAGACCGGCGGCCAGTGTCAGCACGGTGATGATCGCCTGGCCCTGCCCGAAGACCTGCGAGAGCATGGCATTGCGGCCCGCCGCCTGGCGCCGCGCCCGCTCCAGCCGGTCCTGGTAGTCGCTCGACTCGAAATGCTTGAGATCGAGCCCGGCGGCATGCTGCATCAATTCCATGCTGACCTGGTTGGAATGCAGCTCGCCCAGTATGCCGTCGATCGCCGATACGGCGCGGGCGAGGAGGTCGGCTGCCACGACCAGCGCGAACTCCAGCGCCAGCAGTTCGATCAGCGGCGTCAGCCGACCGCCGGACAACCATTCCTGGAAACCTCCTGCCGGGGCGGCCTGTCCGCTCTGCAGCACGATCTCGTCGATGATCAGCTTGCCGATATAGAGGACGAGCAGCGGCTGCACCGCCCTGAGCAGCCGCAGCACAATGCTCGAAAGCATCAGCAGGGGGCTGGTGCGCCAGACCTGGGCGAACAGCCGTTTGAGGTGCCTGAGGGTGGCCAGCCGCTCCCGGAGAGGCACCGACTGGGTGGCGCGGGCGCTCTTCATCGCCAGCCTGGCGGCAAAATTTTCACTGGAGCTCATGGCCAGCGTAAAATGGTGCGCTGCGGCGCACCGCGCAATGCGCCCCCTCGCTCGTGCGTAGCCGCCTCACTTTTTGGCGCCGCAATCAGGTGACGGCGTCCGCAAGCGGCGCGAGAGCGCCGTAGAACTGCCGGTAATCGCAGGTGAGCTCTTCGCCGGCCGCAATGTCGCGGAGCGCCGTACCTCCCTCGCTCGCCGAGAAGTCGGTGTTGGGCGTTTCGGAATGATTCATGAAGCGGCCATTGTCGACCTCGTAGACCAGGAAGCCCGGCCGGTCGGGGCTCGGATAGGCATAGCGGTCGAGCAGCGCCTTGAGATGCGGCGGCGAGGCATCGTACGCCCGGACCGCAATCAGGCGGTCGAAATCCGGGTCGAGCTGCCAGACCGGCTCGCCCGCCGCGACCGGCTCGGCGGCGAAGACCCCGACGCCCTCGATCCTGCTCGAAGCGACATAGGTCTTTATCAGGAGCATGCGATGCCCTCTTGCAATCCGTCCGGCCGACGGAAAAAGAAAAGATTCTGGCGCCATACGGTTCCGGCATTGGGCCTGAGAGGCCCGGATCTCGCTTGAGCGCCGCCCGGACATTTGCGCCGCCAACGCGTATAAGAGCTCCGCCGGCAAATGGCGGGCGCACGGTCCGGCTCCCGGGATGCGTCGGATCGCAGCGGGCAGGACAGGAGAATCGCGCCATGGCGCCGGTCAGGATCGACCCCGGCAAGGTCCACGAGTTTGGGGAGGCCCAAGGTTTTTACGACTGGCTCGGCATCAACCACGCAAGCCAGGACGAGGTCTGGATCAAGATCCACAAGGTGGGATCGGGGTTACCGTCGATAAC
>JAJFMR010000438.1 GCA_020696915.1 Rhizobiaceae bacterium
TCCTCGGCGTGCTCGAGCGCCCAGTTGAGCTCGTGTGGCACGTGGACACCCCAGCTGCCCGCATCGAGCGCCGGCAGGACGTCGGAGGAGAGCGAATTGCCGATCATCATGCTGCGCTCAGGTCCGCCGCCATGTCCGGTGAAGATGCGTTCGTAGGTCGCCCGATCCTTGCCGCTGACGATTTCCACGGCGTGGAAATACGCGCCAAGCCCCGACTCGGCGATCTTGCGCTGCTGGTCGAACAGGTCTCCCTTGGTGATCAGCAAGAGCCGGTAGTCGGCGGAGAGGGCTTCCAGCACGTCCTGCGCATGCGGCAGGAGTTCAACCGGATGGGCGAGCATCTCGCGTCCGATGGACATGATCTGCGAGATCACCGTGCTTGGCACGCGCCCTCCGGTAACCTCGATGGCGGTCTCGATCATCGACAGCATGAACCCCTTGATGCCGAAACCGTAGTGCCGGACGTTGCGCCGTTCCGCCTCGAGCAGCCGCTCGGTCAGATGACTTGGGTCGGTGTGGCCGGCCAGCAGCGCTGCAAAGCGCTCCTCGGTGAGCCGGTAGAAGTGCTCGTTCTGCCAGAGGGTGTCATCGGCGTCGAAACCGATGGTGACAAGCGTGTTCATGGGCTTCCCGCGGCGGCGGCAATTCGCAAGCGCCAGTCTACAGCGGCGTCCACTGAAAGATACTCTTCCCGCGCTTGTGCCACGCGCATCGGCAACGAAGCCGGCAGGTCGGCGTTCTACATTGCCGCGCCGGGCGGCCGTGAAGGCTCCGAATCATGACGCTCGACCAGATCATGTCGTTTTCGGTCATCGGAGCGATGATGGCGCTCTTCATATGGGGGCGCTTCCGCTACGATCTCGTCGCCGCGGCCGCATTGCTGGCCGCACTCGGCGTCGGAATAGTCCCTTATGACGAGGCTTTTGCCGGCTTCAGCGATGACATCGTCATCATCGTGGGGAGCGCGCTCCTGGTCAGCGCCGGCGTGGCGCGATCCGGAATCATGGAGGCGACGATCCAGCGCTACGCGCCGAGCCTCAGCGGCGTGCGGGCGCAACTGACTCTTCTCGTCGTCGTCGTGACCGTGCTGTCGGCCTTCGTGAAGAATATCGGCGCGCTGGCCATCATGATCCCGATCGCCTTCCGGTTCGCGAAGCGGTCAGGCGTATCGCCTTCCGTGTTCCTCATGCCGATGGCGTTCGGGTCTCTGCTCGGCGGACTTATGACGCAGATCGGCACGTCGCCCAACATCGTGGTCTCGCGCGTCCGCGCCGATATCACCGGCGAGGCTTTCACGATGTTCGATTTCACGCCGGTAGGTGCTGCCCTCGCTCTGTCCGGCACGGTCTTTCTCGTCCTTTTCTACTGGCTGGTGCCGGCTCGCGAGCGGCAGGGCGGCGGCATCAACGAGGCCATCGACATCAAGAACTACACCACGGAGGCACGGGTCGTGGAAGGTTCGACCGTGCTTGGCAAGACCGTGGCAGATCTCATGAAGCTCGGCGGCGGCGAAGCGGTCGTCACATCGATCCTGCGGGCGCAGGTACGGCGCCTCGCGCCGTTTCCGGACGCCGTGCTCACCGATGGCGACATCGTGCTGATCGAGGGCGACCCGCAAGCGCTCGACCGCATGGTTGCGCAGGCGAAGCTCAGCGTCACGGGCGGCCGGGCCGCAGCCGGCGGCGAAGGCGGTCCGACGACCGTCGAGGCGGTCATCGGCGAAAATTCGCGGCTGACCGGATGGTCCGCGAAGCAGATGGGGCTCTACCACAGATACGACGTCAACCTGCTGGCGATCAGCCGCAAGGGAGAACGGCTCACCGAACGGCTGGGCTCGCTGACACTGCGGCTCGGCGACATCATCCTCCTGCAAGGCAACCCGGCGAAACTGCCATCGGTGCTGCGGGAACTCGGGGCGCTGCCGCTCGCCGAAAGGCCGATTTTGCTCGGCAGCGTGCGGCGCGGCCTCGTGCCGGTCCTCATCTTGCTGGCGGCCATGGGAGCCACGGCGGGCGGTATCCTGCCGGTCGAAATCGCCTTCTTCGGCGCCGCGGTGCTCATGGTGCTTTTCCGGGTCATCCCGCTCCGCGAAGTTTATGGCGCGGTGGACGGGCCAATCCTGGTGATGCTGGCAACTCTGATACCAGTCAGCGATTCGCTCAGGAGGACGGGCGCTACTGACGTGATGTCCGACTGGCTCGCCGAAGTGGGATCGGCACTGCCGTCCGGCGGCGCGCTGGCGCTCATCCTCGTCGTCGCTATGGCGGTGACGCCTTTCCTCAACAATGCCGCCACCGTGCTTGTCGTCGCACCGATTGCTGCCGGATTTGCCGAGAGCCTCGGCTACCGTCCCGAAGCCTTCCTGATGGCCGTCGCGATCGGTGCGGGCTGCGATTTCCTGACCCCCATCGGACACCAGTGCAACACGCTGGTGATGGGGCCGGGCGGCTACCGGTTCAGCGACTATCCGCGCCTCGGGCTGCCGCTGTCGCTGCTGGTGATAGCCGTTGCCGTTCCCATGCTGATGCTGGTCTGGCCGATGCGCTGACACAAGGTCGTGATCCGGGACGAATCCGCCCGGCGCCGTCGTTTCGTTTCGGGGCGGGTTACAGCATCGGACCGAAAGGTGGAAATCGCTTTTCGGTCCGGTGCGAAAAAGCGGCCAAGCGTGGTTCTTTTCTGCGCACTCCGCTGCAGGCTTTCAACGGCGAGGAGCTTCCTACATGAGAACGAAGACATTGGCATTGACTGGGGCGGTACTGGCGATCGCGCTCGGCGCCGCCCATTCGCAGGACACTACGATGAGTTTCTTCATCACCAGCGCGGGCTCGGGCAAGGGCGCCGATCTCGGCGGGTTGGAGGGCGCCGACGGACATTGCGCGTCGCTCGCGGAGGCCGCGGGCGTCACCGGCAAGACGTGGCGGGCCTATCTGTCGACCTCAACCGAGGACGCGAAGGACCGCATCGGCGCGGGGCCGTGGTTCAATGCCAACGGTGTGAAGATCGCCGACGACGTAGCCTCACTCCACAGCGACGCCAACTCCATCAACAAGGAAAACGCGCTGGACGAGAAGGGCAACGCCGTCAACGGCCGTGGCGACACGCCCAACAAGCACGACATCCTGACCGGAACCCTGACCGACGGGACCAAGGCGGCCGAC
>JAJFMR010000439.1 GCA_020696915.1 Rhizobiaceae bacterium
GCGAGACGCCGGAGGCCCGGACCGGGCTTTGCCGGATTGCGGGTCGACGGGTTGGGCAGCGTGACGGCGAGCAGCGCCGCCTGCCGGCGGGTCAGATCCTTCGCCGGCCGGCCGAAGTGGTGCCGTGCAGCCGCCTCTACGCCGTAGATGCCCGGACCCCATTCGGCGATGTTCAGGTAGATCTCCATGATGCGGCGCTTCGGCACCACCAGGTCGAAATAGACGGCAAGCGGCAGTTCCATGATCTTGCGCAGCGCGACGAAGGGGCGATGCCAGAGGAACAGGTTCTTGACGGTCTGCATGGTGATCGTCGAGGCGCCGCGCGCCCCTTCACCGGCGATTGCATCGTCGATCACCAGCTTGAGTTCGGCGAGGTCGATGCCGCGGTGGGCGCAGAACTGGCCGTCTTCCGACATGATGACGGAATGCGCCAGAACCGGCGCCACCTCGTCGAGCCCCACCCACCTCCGGTCGTATCCGGAAATTGTCGCCAGATCCTTGAGCATCAGGGTCGAGACCGGATGCACGAAGGCCGGGATATAAAGGATGGTCAGCACGGCGGGGAGAAGCGCCATGAGCACGACGACCTTGAACACCCGCCACGGCCAACTCCCGGCAAGGCGCCGCGCCGGGCTTCTGCGCCTCGCCGTCATCGCCAGTCCTTCGGTCTCGGGTTCAACGATCGGTCCGGGCAAGCTCTCCTCCCGCGCGCCTTGGCATAATGGCGCGGGTGCGATTGCGCAACGCTTTCCAGGCTTGGCAGGGCACGTCCGGGGTGGGCGAACGTCGCCGGCTTGACCGGCAATTCGTTTGCCGTAAACGGTCGCGGCATGAGCCAAGACGAGCCGAACGACTTCGCAACCGCCCTGCATTCGCATGCGCGCGACGTGGAGGCATTGCTGCGCGAGTTGCTGTCCTCTCGCCCGAGGCATGGCGAGATCGCTCGGCCGGAACGGCTCCTGGCGGCGATGCGGCACGGCGTGCTCGGCGGCGGCAAGAGGCTGCGGCCGTTCCTGGTCATCGAGAGCGCAGCGCTTTTCGACGCCGACCGCGAGGCCGCCCGGCGCGTCGCCGCAGCGCTGGAGTGCGTCCATTGCTATTCGCTCATCCATGACGACCTGCCGGCCATGGACGACGACGATGTGAGGCGCGGCCGGCCGACGGTGCACAAGGCTTTCGACGAGGCGACGGCCATCCTGGCAGGCGACAGCCTGCTGACGCTAGCTTTCGACATCATCGCCGATCCGGCGCCGGACTCGGATGCGGGCAGGCTGCCCGTCGACCGGCGGCTCGAACTGGTGACGGCGCTGGCGCGCGCCGCCGGCGCCGGCGGCATGGCCGGCGGGCAGCTGCTCGATCTCGAGGCGGCACGAAGCCGCCCGGACGAAGCAGGCATCATCACGCTGCAGGCGATGAAAACCGGGGCGCTGATCCGTTTCGCCTGCGAGGCCGGGGCGATGGTCGCCGGCGCCGCAAGGCCGGACCGCGAACGGCTGGCCGAATTCGGTTCGGCAGTGGGCCTCGCCTTTCAGCTCGCGGACGATCTCCTGGATCGCACCGCACACGCCGCAGCCATGGGGAAGGCGACCGGCAAGGACCGGGCCGCCGGCAAGGCGACACTGGTCGACCTGCACGGCGCGGAGTGGACCCGCCGGCAGCTTTCCGGCCTGGTCGGCCAGGCTCATGACCTGCTATCCCCCTATGGCGGAAGGGGGTCCATGCTGCGATCGGCGGCAGCGTTCGTCGCCCAGCGCCGAAGCTGACGGGACCTTTCCCGGGTCGCGTCGGTTCCGGCGCTTGCCGCTACCTGTTCCGGACCACGATGCAGGCGCCGCCGGCGCCGCGCAGCTGCCTGCAGATGGCATCGGCGTCGGCGCGGCTGTCGGCGCCGATCCGGACCGCATAGATGCCGCGCCGCCCGATGGGCGTTCGCACGCGGCTGACCACCGGCTCGTGGCCGGCCAACAGCGTTGAAAATCGTGCTCTGAGCCGCTGCCACTGCCGCACCGCGGCGGCCCGGCGGAAATTGCCAGCTATCTGAATACCCCATGGCTTGCGATGCACCGAGGCCATGGCGACAGTGGCGCTCCTGGTCACCGGCAGCCGGCGGCATGCTTCCCGGAAATCCCTCTCCGGATCGAGCGGCTGCACCTTGCCCGCGTGGGCTCGGTCGGCGAAGCTGTCGGCCGGCTCGCCCATGATGTCGAGCACGTAATTTTCCGTCTCCAGCGGCAGGAAACCGCCGGAAGCGAGCCATCTCGTCACCCGGTTCTCGCCGGCGTTGTAGGCGGCAGCCGCAAGACCGAGATTGCCGAAACTGACCTTCATCTCCCCCAGATAGCGCGCCGATGCGGGGATCGCTTTCTCGACGTCGAAGGGATCGTCGAGCCCGCGTAGCCTGGCGGTTCCCGGCATGAACTGGGCGATGCCCTCGGCCCCGGCAGGACTGACAGCTCCGGGATCGAACCGGCTCTCCTTCCAGATCAGCCGCGCGAAGAAGTCGCGTGGCAGGCCGTGCCGGTCGGCCTGCACCTCGATGAGATGGCAGATGCGGCCGACCGTGACCGGCCGCTTCCCCGCTCCCGGCGGGTCGGCAAAAGCCGGCTGCGCAAGTTCCGGTAGGACGCCGGCAAGCACGATCGCAGTCGTCAGCAGGGGCGCCTTGCGCGGCCGCCCGCATGCGCCTCGCCACGACGCGATGCCGGCGCCACCCGGTTGCCTGCCTGGAGAAGCATCGGACCGAAACGTGGAAGCATTTTTCGGATCGATTCCGATGCGAAAGCAAGCAACCATAGCGGCAAAGCGCGTCCTGTTCCGCGCATGCCGGCTGGGGTGAACCGCAACCATCGTCAGCAGGCGCTCGGGGTCTATTCGGCAGCCGCTCTGCCGCCTCCGAAGCGTCGCTCGATGTAGTCGGCAAGCATGGCCTCGAAGTCGCGCGCGATCCGCGGGCCGCGCAGCGTAGCTGCCTTCTTGCCGTCGATGAACACCGGGGCGGCCGGCATCTCGCCGGTGCCTGGAAGCGAGATGCCGATGTCGGCATGCTTCGATTCGCCGGGGCCGTTGACGATGCAGCCCATCACCGCAACTTTCAGTTCCTCGACGCCCGGGTACTTCTCGCGCCAGACAGGCATGTTCCGGCGAAGATCGTCCTG
>JAJFMR010000440.1 GCA_020696915.1 Rhizobiaceae bacterium
AAGACACTGAGAACAGCACTGCGGAAGAAGGCGGACATATCGCCTTCGCCGGCCGGCATGAGCGGCATCGACGCTTCATCCCGCGCCATCAAGACAGTCCTTGCCAGTCTGGAAGACTCCAAGGCCGAAAACATCGTCTCCATCGACATTCAGGGAAAATCGGTACTCGGCGACTACATGGTCGTAGCGTCAGGCCGGTCGCACCGTCATGTCGCTGCGGTTGCCGAGCAGTTGCTGAAGGCGCTGAAGGAGGCTGGCCTCGGCCAGGCTCGCGTCGAAGGCCTGGCGGGCGCCGACTGGGTCCTGATCGACTCGGGCGATATAATCGTCCACGTCTTCCGTCCCGAAATCCGCGAGTTCTACAATCTGGAAAAGATGTGGAAAGCGCCGGATCTCGAGGAAGAAACGATCCACTGAGCCGGACGCCCTCCGGCCGGGCCGGAAGGGCAGACGATGAAGATCGCCATATTTGCCGTGGGCCGGTTGAAGACCGGGCCCGAGAAGGAGCTTGCCGAGCGCTATTTCGAGCGACTGTCGAAGAGCGCGCCGGCGCTCGGCCTCGAATTTTCAGGCGTGACGGAAGTCCCGGAAAGCCGCGCCCGAACTGCGCCTGAACGCCGGCGCGACGAGGGCGACCGGCTGCGCAGCCAACTCGTGGCCGGCACGGCTCTCGTCCTGCTCGATGAGCGCGGAAGGAATTTGTCCTCCGACGCTCTGGCGGGGCTGATCGGCACCTGGCGTGATGCGGGACGGCGCGGCATTGTGTTTGCGCTGGGCGGTCCCGACGGGCATGATCAGGGACTCGTTGCTGAGGCGGACCTGTCGCTTTCCTTCGGGCTGCAGACATGGCCGCACCAGTTGGCGAGGATCATGCTGGGCGAACAGCTCTATCGCGCCGCCGCCATCCTCTCCGGCCATCCCTATCACCGCGCATGATGGCTTGATCGACCGGAACTTCGGCCCGACTTGCAATCGCCTCCGGGCACATGGTTGATGGTTCGTTAACGAAGACATCGCTAGAAAGGAGGCGACGGCGCGACGAAGACGAACATGACAGCTCACGGAGAAAGGGTCGGACTGTCGCGGGCGGCCTGCTGCCTGCTGGCTCTGGCCATGGGTTTTTCGGCGCGTGCCGAGGAGACGGCTGCGATCGGGCCGCGGCAGGAGCAGTCGCGGGCGGAATACGAGCAGGTGATCCGGGAGATCGGCGTGGCCGCCGACCGCATGGCAGCCATCGAAGCCGAGATCGCCCGGGTCCGCAAGGATCACGCCTCGATAACCGCCGCGTTGATCCAGTCGGCCAAGACGGAGCGCAAGCTGGCGCAGGACATCGAGGACATCTCGGTGCGGCTCGACGGTTTGAAAGGGCAGCAACAGGGAATCCTGACATCGCTCGGGACGCGGCGTGGCGTGCTGGCCGAGGTTCTCGGCGCGCTGCAGCGCATGGGCCTCAATCCGCCGCCGGCCCTGCTCGTCAGGCCGGAGGACGCGCTGGCCTCGGTCCGCAGTGCCATCCTGCTCGGCGCCGTGGTTCCCGAATTGCGCCGGCAGACCGACATACTGGCTGCCGATCTGGCCGAACTGTCACGGGTGGCAGCCTCGATCGAAGCCGAAAGACAGAGGTTGACCCAGGCGGTCTCCGGTCAGGCGGAGGAGAAAAGGCGCCTTGGCCTGCTGCTCGAGGAGAAGGGGCGGCTGCGAAGCGAGCGGCAGGCGGATCTGGAGAGTCAGACGCGGCGCTCCGAAGAACTTGCCGAGCGCTCGAAGAGCCTGAAGGAACTGATCGCGGCGCTCGACAGGGAGGCGGAAGCCGCGGAGGCGCGGCGCCGCGCCGAAGCGGAAGCGGCAAGGCGTGACGCCGAACTCGCCGCGCGGCCCGTTCCGGAGGCCAACCGGCTGGCCGCGGCGCCGCCATTCTCGGCGTTGAAGCGCCAGATCGCTCTGCCGGTGATCGGCAGATTTTCGGGGCGTTTCGGCGGCAAGGATGGTAACGGCGGCGTGATGCTCGGCGACATGGTTGCGACACAATCCGCCGCCATCGTCACCGCGCCGGCCGACGGGAACGTGCTGTATGCGGGGCCTTTCCGATCTTATGGACAACTCTTGATCCTCGACGTGGGGGACGGTTATCATGTCCTTCTGGCGGGGATGGCGAGATTGAGCGTCGCGCCGGGTCAGCCCGTGCTCTCGGGCGAACCGGTCGGTGCGATGGGCGAGACCCGGATAGCGAGCGCCGCGGCGACGTCCGGAAGGAATTTGGCTCCGGAACTCTATGTCGAGTTCCGCAAGGATGGAAAACCCGTCGATCCGTCGCCATGGTGGACGGAACGGCTTTCTGGAAGGACAGCAAATGGTACGTAAAGTGTCGCTTCTGTTTGCGGGCGCCCTCATGGGCGCCTCGGCCATGAGCCTGGTCTACGGAGCGCCAAGCTCGACGGCCAACGCGGCAGGATCGGAGACCTACAAGCAGCTTGCCATTTTCGGCGACATCTTCGAGCGCGTGAGGGCCCAGTATGTGACGCCTCCGGACGAGAAGTCGCTCGTCGAGAACGCCATCAACGGCATGCTGACGTCGCTCGATCCGCATTCCTCCTACATGAATCCCGACGCCGCGAAGGACATGCGGGTCCAGACGAAGGGCGAATTCGGAGGCCTCGGCATCGAGGTCACGATGGAAAACGAACTCGTGAAGGTGATCACTCCGATCGACGACACGCCGGCCGCCAAGGCAGGCGTGCGCGCCGGCGACTATATTGCCGAGATCGACGGCGAGGAGGTGCGCGGGCTGACGCTGAACGAGGCGGTCGACAAGATGCGCGGCCTGGTCAACACGCCGATCAAGCTGACCATCCTGCGCGAAGGCGGCGACAAGCCGATCGAGATCACCATCGTGCGCGACATCATCAAGGTCAAGGCGGTCAAGTTCCGCGTCGAGAACGACGTCGGCTACATGAAGATCACGTCCTTCACCGAGAAGACCTTCGACGATCTGCAGAGCGCCATCGACACGATCAAGGCCCAGGTTCCGGATGCCAAGCTGAAGGGCTACGTGCTCGACCTTCGGCTCAACCCGGGCGGCCTGCTCGACCAGGCAGTGAGCGTGTCGGACACGTTCCTCGACCGCGGCGAGATCGTCTCGACGCGCGGCCGCGCTTCGATTCCCGCCAGGGCGACATGATCGACGGCAAGCCGCTCATCGTGTTGGTCAATGGCGGCTCGGCGAGCGCTTCGGAAATCGTCGCAGGCGCGCTTCAGGACCATCGCCGGGCGACCGTCGTGGGCACGACTTCGTTCGGCAAGGGCTCGGTCCAGACGATCATCCCGCTGTCGGAAAACGGCGCGCTGCGGCTGACCACAGCGCTCTATTACACGCCAGCCGGCAAATCGATCCAGGGCAAGGGGATAACGCCCGACATCAAGGTCGAGCAGCCGCTGCCCGAGGACCTCCAGGGGCGTGACGTGTCGCGGGGCGAATCAGATCTGAGAGGCCATATCAAGGGCGTCGAGGAGAGCGACGAAGGCTCCGGCTCGGTTGCTTACGTGCCGCCGGATCCGAAGGACGACGTCCAGCTCGCCTTCGCGCTCGATCTCCTGCGTGGCGTCAAGACGGACCCGGCCTTCCCGCCGAACCCCGAAAAGGCCGTGATGAACGACCAGTGAGGCGGCCGGGCCAGGCGCGCGCCTGCCAGACAAATGTTGCCGCTGCCGGAGCCGAAAGGTTCCGGCAGTTCGATTCGAGGACGCCGGCAGAGGTCGCTTGACGCCAGCACCGAAGGACATCGAACTGCCA
>JAJFMR010000058.1 GCA_020696915.1 Rhizobiaceae bacterium
GCTACCGAAGCATCCCTGGACTGGACCGAAGATGACATCAAACCCTTCGTGGATGTCGCCTTTGCAGAGTTCGGTCTCGAGAGGACCATGTTCGGCAGTGACTGGCCGGTCATGCTTGGCGCCATCACGCCGCAACGCTGGATAACCTTTCTCGATGCCTTTCTTGTCTCTTCCGAAGAGATTGACCGGCGGCGTTTCTGGCGCGACAACGCGATCGCCGTCTATCGCCTTGATACCTGAGTCAACCCGCCTTCGAAGAAGATCCGGAGCGATCCCGCCTTTGGCGAAACCGGTCCCTGAGCGTCCGCTATTTTCCACTTAAAGCTGCTTGCTTTTGAAATTGCCGTGCGTTACAGCAACCGCGTTTTTCTCTTTAATATTATGTGGGTTACATGAACCAGGATCAACTTGACAATCTCGTCGGCCTCACCGCGGACGTCGTATCCGCTTATGTGTCGAACAATCCAGTGCCGGCAGACCAGCTGCCTGTGCTCATCTCGAGCATCCATCAGTCGTTGTCGGTGCTGGCCGGCGGAGCGCACGCCCCGGCTCCCGAACCTCAGAAGCCGGCAGTGCCGATCAAGAAGTCGGTGACACCCGACTACATCATCTCGCTCGAGGACGGCAAGAAGTTCAAGTCGCTCAAGCGGCATCTTGCGACGCACTACGGCATGACACCGGAAGAGTACCGGACGAAATGGAATCTGGCGCCGGATTATCCGATGGTGGCTCCGAACTATGCGGCCACACGATCGGCGCTCGCCAAGAGCCTCGGCCTCGGCAGAAAAAAGGCAAGCCCGCCTGCCGCCCCGGAGCCAGCCAAGCGTGCCCGTCGAAAGAAGGCAGCCGCCTGAAGCGAGCCGCCGCGCAAGCGAATGTTGGCCGCGAACTAAGGCCAACGTCGCGATTCTGATCTCCGTCCAGATGGGCTCCGGCGCTCACAGCGGCTTTCAGGCAAAGCAGAGCCTGCACGCTCTCCGGGGGATGCTGACGGGACTGCTGACGTGACGTGGCTCAGTCCCGATGGCGAGACGATGCAACAGGGCGACTGGGAAAACCCGGGCATGCGTTACACGACGGTGTTTCTCGCCGGCCCGGGGTGCTCATGCTCTTAGATACGCATCACGAAGCCGCGGCACTCGGCTACCGGCCACGCACGGCCGGCAATGGCGCGTCCTGCTCGACACCCCAATGATCTTCGCCGGCCATGACTCCTGGCAGCCTGGATGGGGTGGAACGGAGGTCGAAGGCAGGTCACCCGTCATCATGGCGAGTTCGCAATGACCTCTGTGGACGGCGCGCGGCTCGATGAGCTTGCCTCCAGATACGGTATTGTCAGCCATCAGGGTTTTGCAGGCGAAAGGGGCGGCGAGACAAAGATCGCGATTCTTGCCACGTTCGGGATCGATGCAGCGTCCGACGCCGCAATCGAAGCCGCTCTCGAAGCATCGATGGACCGCCAGCCGCCGGAGATGCGAGTGCCACCGGCAGTGCGCTGTCATGTCCCGCAATGGCTGGGAAAGGCGTGGGGGCTGTCCGCCCAGCTCTATGAAATCCGCTCTCGCCGCAACTGGGGGATCGGCGATTTCGAGGACCTAGCCGAGCTTTGCCGTCTGGCGGCGAAGGCGGGCGCCGATTTCGTGGGCATCAACCCGCTGCATGCGCTGTTCGTGTCGGATCCGGCGAGATGCAGCCCGTTCTCGCCCTCGAACCGGCTTTTCCTCAATCCGCTCTACATCGCCGTCGACTGCGTGCCCGGCTACATCTCTGCACCGGGCGAGCCGGAGCGGGTCATGGGGCTTCGGAAAACGGACGAAGTTGATTATGTCGAGACCGCCCGGCTGAAGATGGACGCCCTGCGGCGATTGTGGCGATCCTGGGCTGCGGCACCGCACCCGCAACTGCCTCGAGCCGTCTTCGACGAGTTTCGGGGCTGGTCCGGGGAGGCGCTCGCGAAGCACGCGCTCTTCGAGGCGCTTTCCGCAAGAATGGCAACCGACGGCAGCGGCAGCGGCTGGCGCGACTGGCCCCACGACTTTCAAAACCTGGAAAGCCCGGCCGTCCAGGCCTTCGCGAGCGCGAATGGAGACGAAATCGAGTTCCATGCCTGGCTGCAGTGGATCGCCGACATGCAGCTCGGCAAGGCTCGCGCATCCGCCAGGGATGCCGGGATGCGCATCGGCCTTTATCTCGACTTCGCGGTGGGGGAAGTGCCGGACGGTTCGGCAAGCTGGAGCAATCCGGCGGCCATCGTGCCGGGCATGCTCATCGGCGCGCCGCCCGACGTCTTCGCCGCCGAGGGCCAGGAATGGGGATTGGCACCGGTTTCGCCGGTGAGCTTGGTCGAGGCTGGTTTCGCGGCTTTCCGGCGCACGATGGAAGCCATGACCCGTCATGCCGGAGCGCTCAGGATCGATCATGTCATGTCGCTGTGGCAGCTGTTCTTCGTTCCGGAACACGGACGCCCGGCGGACGGCGCTTATGTGCGCTACCCGCTGGCCGCACAGATCGACGTCTTGGCGGAGCTGTCGCAACGGGACGGGACGATGATCATCGGCGAGGACCTGGGTATTGTGCCGCCGGGTTTCCGCGAGGTGATGCAGGAGTCCCGTATATTGTCCTATCGCATCCTTTATTTCGAGAAGCAGGGCGGCGACTTCTCGGCGCCGGAGCTTTACCCTGTTCTGGCGCTCGCCTGCCTGTCCACCCATGATCTCCCGACGTTCATAGGATGGTGGCGTGGCCATGACATCGAGCTCAGGCTCGAGCACGGACTGATCGACGAGGCCTCAGGCAGATGGCAGCTCGAGGAACGCACAAGGGAAAGGCAGGCGCTGATCGAGTTGATGGCGCGGTCCGGGGCCTTGGCCGCCGGCGCCCCCGACGAACCGGGGACGGGACCCGATGGTGCACCGGGCGAGTTTCCTTCGGCTCTGGTCGTCGCGGCCCACCGGCTGATCGCTGCGACCCCCTGCCTGCTCGCCAGCGTCCGCCTCGCCGATCTGACCGGCGAAGACCGGCCGACCAACCTGCCGGGCACGGTCGATGCCTACCCGAACTGGCGCCTGAAATCCTCGGTGTATCTGGAAGAGCTTACCGGCCTGCCGCTTTTTCGGGAGATAACGGCCGCGATGGCCGCTGCCCGCCCGAAATGAATTGACGGTGCTTCCAGGGTCCTCGACGCGTTCAAACCTTCGGCGGCAGGTCGCCGCGGTCGAACACTGGAACATCCTCCTCCTCGACGTTACTGCCGGTCGGGATGTCCTCGGCAGCCTGTCGCGTCATCTCTTCCGCGTCGGTGAGCCCATCTTCGGTCTCGTTCGCTCCCATTCCGTCATCGTGGCGCCCGGTCATGGTGCTGCGCCGCGAGGCGCCGATGGGCTGGTGAACGTCGTCGGCACTGGCGGAACCCGGCTCCGCGCCTTGGCTGTCTTCACGGCCGGTGCTCCCCTCGAGAGCCGGTGCGTCACGATCCAGAACCTCCGGCTGATTGGCATATTCGCTGCGGCGCGGTTCGGGTGGGGAATTTCTCCGGCTCATCGCTGCTTCCTTTTTTTGTTCTTGCGCCGCCTTTTTCCGTGAGTTCAACCGTGGCGGCGTGCGAAGGTTCCACTGCCATGGGACGCGAATCGGCTCATTCTGTACAAGCCACGAGACATCGTTGTATTCTCATGAATATGACCCTTCATGGCTCCCGGAAATCAAATCGCAACGGAGAAAAGTCATGGCCACGCCCGGGACGTTTGGCCTGTGGGTTATACGAGCGCTGGCCGGCTTGACGGCGGCGGCTGTCGGCCTTGCCCCGTCAATTGCGCAGGAGACGGTTACCGTGTTTGCGGCCGCCAGTCTCAAGAACGCGCTCGATGACGTCAACGCCGCCTGCGCGGCCAGCGTGGGCGGGGCCGCGACCATTTCCTACGCCGCGAGTCCGGCGCTCGCCAGGCAGATCGAGCAGGGCGCGCCGGCCGATATCTTCGTCTCCGCCGACCTGGACTGGATGGACTGGCTCTCCGGCAGGAACCTCACCAGGAAGGAGACCGAGGCGCAGCTGCTCGGAAATCGCATCGTGCTCATCGCGCCTGCCGGCTCGGCCGTCGAAACCAGGATTGAACCGGGTTTCGACCTTGCCGGGATGCTCGCCGGTGGCAGGCTGGCCATGGCCAATGTCGATGCGGTGCCGGCCGGCAAATACGGCAAGGCGGCGCTGCAGCACCTCGGCGTCTGGGAGTCCGTGGAAGGCAAGGTGGCGCAGGCCGAGAATGTTCGCGCCGCCCTGGCGCTGGTCTCCACCGGCGAAGCCCCGCTGGGCATCGTCTACAAGACCGACGCCGCGGCAGATCCAGACGTCAGGATCATCGGTCTATTTCCCGCCGACAGCCATCCGCCGATCGTCTACCCTGTTGCCCAACTCGCCGCATCGAAGAACGACGAAGCGGGCGCCTTCCTTGAATGTCTCGGGAGCAGCAGAGCGAAGGAGCTTTTCGAAAAACAGGGCTTCACCGTCCTGACGCCGCCTGCCTCCAACTGAGCGGATCGGTACACCCATGGAATGGCTGGATCTCACGCCGGAGGAATGGACTGCCGTCCGGCTCTCCATCAAGGTTTCGACCTGGGCGACGATCGCCTCGCTGCCCGCCGGGCTGCTGATTGCCCACCTGCTGGCGCGCAAGGAGTTCTGGGGAAAATCGATCCTCAACGGGATCGTGCACCTGCCGCTGATCCTGCCGCCCGTCGTCACCGGCTATCTCCTGCTGCTGACGTTCGGCAGGCGTGGCCCGGCCGGATCGTTTCTCGACGCCTGCTGCGGCATCGTCCTTTCGTTCCGCTGGACGGGTGCCGCGCTGGCCTGCGGCATCATGGCCTTTCCGCTGATGGTGCGCGCCATCCGGCTGTCGATCGAGGCCGTCGACCGCCGGCTGGAAGCTGCAGCCGGCACGCTCGGCGCAAATCCGGCCTTCGTGTTCGCCACGATCACCCTGCCGCTTATCCTGCCGGGCATCCTCGCCGGCATGATTCTCGCATTCGCCAAGGCGATGGGCGAGTTCGGCGCCACTATCACCTTCGTGTCGAACATTCCAGGCGAGACGCAGACCCTGCCGACGGCTATCTATACGTTGACGCAGGTGCCCGGCGGCGAGTCCGGTGCGCTTCGGCTGACGCTGGTTTCGATCGCCATTGCCATGGCCGCGCTGATCGCCTCGGAGATCGTGGCCCGCCGCATCGGGCGGCGAATAGATCCGGCATGACGATAACGGTCGATGTCGAGCATCGTCTCGGAGCTTTTCGTCTCGACACGTCTTTCGAGAGCGCCGGGCCGCTGACGGCGCTGTTCGGTCCGTCCGGCTCAGGCAAGACCTCGCTCATCAATCTGATCGCCGGACTGATCCATCCAGACGCCGGGCGCATCGAGGTCGGCGGACGCGTGCTCGTCGACACCGGGACCGGCACCTTCGTCCCGAAGCATCGCCGTCGGATCGGCTACGTATTCCAGGACGCGCGGCTCTTTCCGCATCTCACCGTCCGCCAGAACCTGAACTATGGCCGTTTCTTCACCCCCAGGGTCGACCGCCATGCGGATTTCGCGGCGGTGGTCGAGCTGCTCGGCATCGGCCATCTCCTGGAGCGCCGTCCTGGTCAGCTTTCCGGCGGCGAGAAACAGCGCGTCGCAATCGGGCGTGCGCTGGTCGCGAGCCCGAAGCTCATCCTGATGGATGAGCCTCTCGCATCGCTCGACGATGCCCGCAAGGCGGAGATCATGCCTTACATCGAACGGCTTCGGGACGAGACCGGAACGCCGATCGTGTATGTCAGCCATTCCGTCGCCGAGGTGGCGCGGCTTGCCACCGACGTTGTCGTGCTCAAGGACGGCAAGGTGGCTGACCATGGCAGGACGAGCGACGTGCTGCAGCAGCCGGGCAACCTGCCGCGCGCCGAACGCGGCGAGGCAGGCGCCGTGCTGCTTACCACCGTCGAAGCCCATGACGATGCCTATGACATGACGCTTCTGCGCTCCGCGGCCGGTATTATCCGCGTGCCGCGGCTTCCGGTCCGCACCGGAACCGGAGTGAGATTGCACATAAGGGCGCGCGACGTGCTGGTGGCAACCGAACGCCAGCGCGGACTTTCCGCTCTCAACGTGCTTGCCGGCACCGTCTCGGCGATCGGCAGCCGGAGCGGGCCGCTGGTCGAGGTCCGCATCGACTGCAACGGCGAGGCAATCCTTTCCAGGATCACCCGACAGTCCCTCGATGCGCTCGGCCTGCAACCAGGGAAGGCGGTTTTTGCCGTCGTCAAGTCGGTGGCTTTCGATCAGGATGGGGGGCCGACAGGCGCATCGTTTGAGGGAGAATGAGATGCCGTCGCTCAGCCTGCGCATCAACCTCGATCCCGACGGCCGCATCGGTCCGGGCAAGATCGATCTTCTCGAGCAGATCGCATCGTTCGGGTCCATCTCCGCGGCGGCCCGGGCCATGGAAATGTCTTACAAGCGCGCCTGGGATCTGGTCGATGAGATGAACATGCTTTTTGGGCGGCCGCTGGTTTCTGCCCAGACCGGGGGAAAGCACGGCGGCGGCGCCTCGCTGACGTCGTTCGGCAAGACCGTGGTAACCCGTTTCCGGGCAATGGAAAGCGCCGCGCTCGCTGCCGCTGCGCCGCATCTGGCGGCGTTGCAGGCCGAACTCGACGAAAAGTAAAAGGCCGCCCGTGAACACGGCAGGCGCGAGCGCCGAACCGCCGTTTCGTTGACACGGCGGCCGCCTTTCCTGTTATTGCCGGCCCACGAAGCGATCGGAACTGCCGATGACCAATGTCGTCCTCACCGGGCTCGCCCGCGACCTCGCGAGGCGCGCCGACGAAGGCCGCCCCGTCCGCATCGGGGTGATAGGCTCCGGCGAGATGGGCACCGACCTGGTTACCCAGGGAATGCTGATGCGCGGCATCGAAGTGGCCGCCATCTCGACGCGCCGGCCGCATACGGCGCGGCAGGCGATCTCGATCGCTTATGGCGACGATGCCATGGGCCGCGAGGCCGACACATCGGCACAGGTCACCAAGGCGATCGAAGCGAGGAAGATAGCCATCACCTCGAGCGAGCTGCTGGTCACCAATCCGCTGGTCGACGTGGTGATCGACGCCACCGGCAAACCGGGGGTGGCCGCCGATTTCGATCTGACGGCGATGCAGCACGGCAAGCACCTGGTGATGATGAACGTCGAGGCCGACGTTACGATCGGTCCCTACCTGAAGCACCAGGCCGACCGGCTCGGGGTGATCTACTCGGTCGGGGCGGGCGACGAGCCGTCGTCCTGCATGGAACTGATCGAGTTCGCCTCGGCGCTCGGCTACACCATCGTCTCGGCCGGCAAGGGCAAGAACAATCCGCTGAACCACGACGCCGTGCCCGACGACTACCGCGAGGAAGCGGCGCGGCGGAACATGAACCCCCGCATGCTGGTCGAATTTGTCGACGGCTCCAAGACGATGGTCGAAATGTGCGCCATCGCCAACGCCACGGGACTGGTGCCGGACGTACCGGGAATGCACGGCCCGAATGCCGATCGCGACGAGATGGTGAAGGTGCTTATCCCGCGCGAGGACGGCGGCATCCTGTCGAGGAAGGGGGTCGTCGACTATACCGTCGGCAAGGGAGTGGCGCCCGGTGTCTTCGTGATCGTCGAGGCGACGCATCCGCGCATCGTCGAGCGGATGGACGATCTCCACATCGGCCGCGGCCCCTATTACGGCTTCTTCCGGCCCTATCACCTGACGTCGCTGGAAGTCCCGCTGACCGCCGCGCGCATCGTGCTGTATGGCCGTCCCGATATGGTGCCGCTGCCGGTCCCGGTCGCCGAGGTCTGCGCGGTCGCCAAGCGTGATTTGGCGGCCGGCGAGAACTTCGATGCGATCGGCGAGACCTGTTACCGATCCTTTACCATCACCGCCGCCGAGGCGCGCGCCGGACAGGCCGTGCCGGTGGGCCTGCTCGAAGGCGGCCGGGTGCTGAAGCCGGTCAAAAAGGGCGAACTGCTGACGTCCGCAAACGCCGCTCCCGACCCGAGCACGAATCTCTTCCGGCTGCGCCGGCTGCAGGACGAGATGCTCAAGGCGATCGGCGACAAGGAAACCGGCTGATCAACTCTGCCTGCCGAGCTCCAGGCTCCGGGCGCGTGCCGCCTCCACGGCCTCACCAAGCAGCATCTTCAGCCGGTCGCCGTCCATCAGAACGTCGAGCGCTGCGGCGGTGGTCCCGTTGGGGCTGGTCACCTGCCTGCGCAGCACGGCGGGGTCCTCCTGCCTGTCGGCCGCCAGAGAGGCCGCTCCGAACACCGTCTGCATCGCCAGAAGTTTTGCGGTGCCGACCGGCAGGCCGGCTTTCACGGCAGCTTCCGTCAGGCATTCGATGAAGTAAAAGACATAGGCCGGCCCGGAGCCCGATACCGCCGTCACCGCGTCCATCAGCGCTTCGCTGTCGATCGTCGCAACCTCGCCGCTGGCCTCGAGCAGGCCGGTGATGAATGCCTTTGCTGCAGCCGAAACCCGTTTGGTCGCATAAACGACCATCATCCCCTTGCCGATCGCCGCCGGGGTGTTTGGCATGCAGCGCACGATGGGCGTCGCCTCGCCGAGGATCGACTCCAGCGTTGCGATGCCGGTGCCGGCGGCGATCGAGAGGAACGTGGTCGGACCTCCCGCGAAGCTGACATAGCTTTCGGTTACCTCGCGGATGATCTGCGGCTTCACCGCAAGCACGACGAGTTCGGGGGGCAATCCGACGGCGAGATCCTCTGCCCTGGCGACCGTGGCCGCGCCGAGTTCCGCCGCACGCCGCCGCAGCATTGCATCCGGCTCGACGACGAGCGTTTCGGCGGGGGCGAGCCGGTCTGATTTCAGCCAGCCGGCAAGCATGGCGTAGCCCATATTGCCGCAACCGGCGAGTATGACCCTGACAGTCATGACGAAGCCTCCGTTACCCCTGCCATAGAGCATGGGACCGCCGAATGGAATCGTGATCGAAGCGAAAGAGCCGAGGCTCGGGTACCCTGCAAAAAACGATTGCCGTTTGGCCGCGGCCGGGCCCGGCAAAAGGCAAAACGGTAATCGAACAGATCCGCTCTCCCGACCCTCTCGCCAGCGCCGGTGGACATCGGGCCAAGCCAGAAATACCATCGGGAAGAACCGCTACCCGGCATCGAATCGATGGCTGATCCCCGTGCCAGACGCCGCCTTGCCGCCATCGCCGTCGCGGACGTCGTCGGCTACTCGCGGCTCATGGAAATCGACGAAGCTGGGACGCTCGCAACCCTGAAGGAGCGACGCAAGGCCATTCTCGACCCCGTGCTGCGCGTTCATGACGGTCGTGTGGTCAAGACCATGGGCGACGGGGTCTTGATGGAGTTTGCCAGTGCGGTAAACGCGGTCGCGGCGGCACTCGAGCTGCAGGAAAAAATGGCCGAGGCCAACGCGGTCCCGAGCGCGCATCAGCGCATCCTTCTGAGGATCGGCATCAATCTTGGTGACCTCATCGGCGAAGGAACAGACGTCTATGGAGACTGCGTCAACGTCGCTGCCCGCCTGGAGGCGCTGGCGGACCCGGGAGGGATCTGCGTTTCCGCAAAGGTGCGCGATGAGACCCTGGGGAGACTCGCTCTTGCATTCGAAGATCTGGGTGAGCAACCACTGAAGAACATCGGCAATCCGGTGCGTGTTTTCAGGATCGTCGTTGGTACGCCAGCTGTAGCTGTCGAGCCATCGTTATCGCTTCCAGACAAGCCATCGATCGCGGTTCTGCCATTTACCAACATGAGCGGCGAGCCGGATCAGCGATACTTTTCCGATGGCATCACCGAAGACATCATTACAGAACTGTCGCGATCCCGGTCGCTGTTCGTCATTGCCCGGAATTCGTCCTTTCAATACCGCGACAAAGCCATGGATGTCCGCCGCATCGCGTCCGACCTGGGGGTGCGTTACGTTGTCGAAGGCAGTGTCCGCAAACTCGGCAGCCGGATTCGCATCACGGCCCAACTGATCGACGCCATTTCCGGCAATCACCTGTGGAGCGAACGCTTTGACCGCGACATCGGCGAACTCTTCGACGTTCAGGACGAACTGACGCAGATTATCGTGGCGACCATCGCCGGCAGGCTCGAGGATGCCGAGATCAGGATCGCGACGAGCAAGCGAACCGGCAGCGTGCCAGCTTATGACTGCCTGCTGCGCGGTGTTCAGCATTTGCGCAGTTATGGCCCGGACGAGAATCGACAGGCACGCGAATTATTCGAGAAGGCCGTAGCTCTCGATCCTCAATACGGGTTGGCCCATGCCTACCTGGCCTTGTCGCTGATTGTCGAAAACAGGTACGGCGCTGCGCCTGATGCCATCAAGGAACGCGCATTGGACATTGCCCTGGAGGCTGTCCGCATGGATCCGCTGGAAGGCCGGTGCCACGCATTTCTTGGACAGATCTACCGATTTTGTGGCCAGTGGGACCAGGCGATCTCACACCTCGAGCGCGGTGTGGAACTCAACCCGAACGACTCCACCAGTATCAGCCATCTCGGAGGTGTGCTCGGTATTGCCGGCTGCCCTGAACAGGGTATCGAGGTCATCCGCCGGGCCATCAGGCTCGACCCCTACGTGAACTTTGCCTGGGCAGCGCTTGCCATCTGCCTGTATCTCGTCAACCGGTACGACGAGGCCCTCGCGGCCTCGCGGAAACTCGGGCGTGGAAAGACCGTCTGGCAGATGGCCCGTGAAGCGGCCTGTCTTGCGCAGCTTGGGCGTCTCGACGAGGCGCGCGCCCAAGCCGCCGAAGTGCTGAGCCGCAAGCCGGATTTCAGTGTCCAGGCGGAGCTGCCGCAATACAAACGCCCCGCCGACGCAGAGCACTTGCGCCAGGGTTTACTCAACGCCGGCCTTCCCGACTGAGGATTGCCGTCACGGCGGCATTCTCCCATCGAGGCGATGAAGGGATCGTCTGCTGCCGCCCCTTGCCGGAATTCGCATTGGTGCCGCTGCGATTCTGGGCCAGCCGTTATCTGTCGCCCTTCACCGGCG
>JAJFMR010000441.1 GCA_020696915.1 Rhizobiaceae bacterium
GCAGCCGGTGGCCTCCAGCATGTTCGGCGCGGGAACCGTTACCGAACTGTCGCTAGAGGAACCGGAACCCGGTGTGCTCCGCTATACGCTGACCGACGAGGGGATCGACTATCGCGTTGGAAGCGCCGTCACCCAGTCGATCGAGGTGGTCAGCCGCCGGGTCAACGAACTCGGCACGACCGAGCCCATCATCCAGCGCCAGGGCGTCGACCGCATCCTCGTTCAGGTTCCCGGCCTGCAGGATCCGCAGCGGCTGAAGGACATTCTGGGGCAGACCGCCAAGCTGACCTTCCAGATGGTCGACCAGACGATGCCGGTGCAGGAGGCTATTGAGGGCCGGCCGCCGGCCGGCTCGACGGTCATGTATTCGACCGACGACCCGCCGGTCCCCTATCTCATCGAGAACCGGATCATCGTGTCGGGCGAAAACCTGGTCGACGCGCAGGCGACGTTCGACCAGCAGACCAGCGAGCCGGTCGTCTCCTTCCGCTTCGACACGAAGGGCGCGCAACGCTTCGGCCAGGCCACGCAGCAGAACGTCGGCAAGCTGTTTGCGATCATCCTCGACGAGCAGGTGATCTCGGCGCCGCAGATCCGTGAGCCCATCCTTGGCGGCACCGGGCAGATCTCCGGTTCCTTCACCGTGCAGAGCGCCAATGATCTTGCCGTTCTGTTGCGGGCGGGCGCGCTGCCCGCCAACCTCACCATCGTCGAGGAACGCACCGTCGGCCCGAGCCTCGGCGCCGATTCCATCGCTGCCGGCGAGATGGCTTCGATCGTGGCGACGCTGCTCACCTTCGCCTTCATGTTCGTGGCCTATGGCAGCCTCGGGCTGATCGCGAACCTGGCGCTCGCCGCCAACGTCTCGCTGATCGTCGCCATTCTTTCGGTGCTCGGCGCCACACTCACCTTGCCCGGCATCGCCGGCATCGTGCTCACGATCGGCATGGCGGTCGATTCCAACGTCATCATCTACGAACGCGTGAAGGAGGAGCGGCGGCAGGGCCGATCACTCGTCCAGGCGCTGGATTCCGGCTTCGCGCGGGCCCTTGCGACCGTCGTCGACGCCAACGTCACCACCTTCATCGCCGCGGCGATCCTGTTCTATCTCGGGACGGGGCCGATCAAGGGCTTCGCCGTGACGCTGGCCATCGGCATCGTCACCACCGTCTTCACGGCCTTCACGCTGACCCGCTGGATGATCGCCATCTGGCTGCGGAAGATGCGTCCGACGGAAATCCCGAAGGGACTGATCCGCTTCCCGGAAAATACGGCGATCGGCTTCATGTCGATGCGCAAATACGCCTTCGCGCTGTCCGCCGTCATGACCATCGCCACGGCGCTGCTGTTCATGACCAAGGACATGAACTACGGCATCGATTTCCGCGGCGGTTCGATCATCGAGATCCAGGCCAAGGAAGGCAGTGCCGACGCCGGCGAAGTCCGCGGCCTGCTCAGCGACCTCAATCTGGGCGACGTCCAGGTGCAGGAATTCGGCTCGGCGCGTGACCTCCTGATCCGCATCGAGGCGCAGGAGGGGGGCGACAACGCCGAGCAGTCCGCGGTGACCAAGGCGCGGGGCGTTCTCGAAGCGGACTACGAGTTCCGGCGCGTCGAGGTGGTCGGGCCAACCGTCTCCAGTGAACTGGCGTGGGCCGGCACGCTCGGCGTGCTCGCTTCGCTCGTCGCCATGCTGATCTATATCTGGATACGCTTCGAGTGGCAGTTCGGCATGGGCGCGGTGGTCTCCACGCTGCACGACGTGATCGCCATGGTCGGCCTCTACGTCGTCGCCGGCATCGAGTTCAACCTGACGAGCATCGCGGCAATCCTGACCATCGTCGGCTACTCCATCAACGACACCGTGGTGGTGTACGACCGCGTCCGCGAGAATCTGCGCAAATACAAGAAGATGCCGATCGAGGAACTGCTCGATCTGTCGATGAACCAGACGCTGTCCAGGACCATACTCACTGGTGCCACGACAATCCTAGCGCTGCTTGCCCTCTATCTGCTTGGCGGCGAGGTCATCGCCTCGTTCACCTTCGCAATGCTGTTCGGCATTCTGTTCGGAACCTACTCCTCGGTCTTCGTGGCGGGTCCGCTGCTCATCCTGTTCAAGCTGCGGCCTGGCATTTTCGAGGAAAGGGACTCAGGCAAGGCTTCGCTCCCGGGATCGGCGCAGCCATCCAAATCGTGACGGCGTGAATGCCAGGCGGAATCGAAATTCGCGATGCGCATTTTCCCGGGCGACCGCCGCTCGAAGCCTACGGCAACGGCGGTTTCCGCTTTGCCGACATGTCGCACCGCGGATCGATCCTTTGTCTGCCGTCCGGCATCCATGGCTGGGAGCCGGCCGAACCCGGCACGATGGAGCCGGCCGACTTTGCCCGCGTGCTTGCCGAGGCGGAGGCTATAGAGATCCTGATCGTCGGCACGGGAACCGAGCTCAGACGGCTGTCGCCGGGCCTGCGCCAGGCGCTTCGGGAAGCCGGCATCGCTGCCGAGCCGATGTCGACGGGGGCAGCCGTCCGCACGTACAACGTTCTCCTGGCCGAGGACAGGGCCGTTGCGGCGGCGCTCCTGGCCGTTGAGTAGAAAGGCTGACGGCCTGCCGGACGATGCAGGAAGAGCGTTGGTCGATCTGGTCAGGAGGGCGGACAGCGACCGCTATATCGCGGCGCTCTACGCGCCGGTCGACAAGCGCCTGTCGCTTCTTGCGCTCTATGCCTTCAACGCCGAAATCGCCGCCGTCCGGGATCGCGTCAGGCAGCCGCTGACCGGGGAAATGCGGTTGCAATGGTGGCGGGACGTCGTCCTCTCCACCGGGCCGGGCGCCGGCGCCGGCCATCCTGTCGCAGAAAGCCTGCGTGCAGCGATCGATCGCCACGGCCTGCCCCGCTCGGCGTTCGAAGCCTACCTGGAGGCCAGGGTCTTCGATCTCTACGATGACCCGATGCCGTCGCGCACCGATCTCGAAGGCTATTGCGGCGAGACCGCGGCCGCGCTGATCCAGCTCTCGGCAATGATCCTCGATCCCGCAGCCGCGCCGCAAAATGCAGGGCTCGCCGGCCATGCCGGATGCGCGCAGGCGATCACCGGGCTCGTCCGGTTGCTGCCGCTGCATCGGGCACGCGGCCAGTG
>JAJFMR010000442.1 GCA_020696915.1 Rhizobiaceae bacterium
ACAGCTCCTCGACCTTGGGGATGCTGCCCGGCTTCATGAGATAGGTGCGCATTTCAAAGATCATCAGTCTCTCCTTTTCAATCGGCCGCCGCCGCGGCCCGCGCGGGGCGGAACGCCGGCATCACTTCCTTGGCGAAGCGGTCTAGCTGCTCAAGCGTGTCGGCCAGATGCGTGCCGAGCGGCATGGTGCAGATGACCCGCTCGAGGCCGGGATAGCGCTGCTCGACCTTCTTCAGCTCCTCGATGATGTCGGCCGGCGTGCCGGCCAGGAAGCCGCCCGCCTTCACCGCATCTTCTATGCGCGGCAGTTTCGTGTTGGGCACCAGGCTGGGATCGCGCATGGCGGCGATCTGCTGGTCGGTGATGGCGCGCACCAGCCTGAGCTCGCCGAACATCTTCATGTTCTCTTCGTAGAAGTTGGCGGCCTTGCGAATGGCCGCCTCGCGGCTTTCGGCGATGCAGAACTGGTAGCCGAGCGCCAGTCGCTCGCCGGGCTTGAGCTCGATACCGCGGCGCTGATAGGCGGCGCGGAACTCCGTCATGTGGCGGTCGACAGCGCCGCCTTCGGCCGAGCCGCCGCCGATCACACCCGAGATGCCGTACTTGGCCATGAAGTCGAAGGCGCGCTGCGAGCCGCTCTGGATGGGCTGCCAGCATTCGACCGGCCGGCGCAGGGGCCGCGGCACCAGCGTCAGTTCCTTCAACGTGTAGCCGCGATAGGGCACTTCCGGCGGCAGGGTGAAATACTTGCCCTTGTGGCTGAAGCGCTCTTCGTTGAAGGCCTTGAAGATGACGTCGACGCCTTCCTCGAACAGCTCGCGGTTGGCGTCCTGGTCGATCAGCGGCGAGCCGAAGGTCTCGACCTCGCGGGTGTGATAGCCGCGGCCGATGCCGAAGAGCACGCGGCCGCCGGTCAGGATGTCGGCCATGGCGTAGTCTTCCGCCAGTCGGAGCGGATGCCACATCGGCACGATGTTGAAGCCGCAGCCGATATTGAGGTTCTTGGTCACGCCGCACAGGTGCGTCGCCATCATCAGCAGGTTGGGGATGCACTCCGTCCCCTCCGGCTGGAAATGGTGCTCGGCCATCCAGAAGGTGTTGTAGCCCAGCCGGTCCATCTGCTTGGCATAGGCCACCGTCTTGTGCATGACGTCGGCCAGCTCCTCGTTGGAATACCACCGATCGTTGATCGGCTTGCCGAGGTAGCCGGCATCTTCCAGGTCGACCGAGCCGACATAGGAACTGTCGAATTTGGTGATCATGAACTGTTCCTCCCGGGCCGTTTTCCGGTACTGGTTTCCGGTATTGGGGCTTTGCCCTTTGATTGGGCAGTTCCGCATTTTTTGCAGGGGCTGCCAATGAAGAATCGTGCAAAGCTCCCCTTCCCCTGATGGAGGCGAAGCCATGCCAAAGGACGGCAAGCAGTACGATCGCGGCGCCGAGGATCTCGGCAACATCGTCGGTCTGGAGCACGTCAACCTGCAGGTCGAGGACCAGGGCCTGACCACGCTGTTCTACATCAGCGGCCTGGGATTGACGCGCGATCCCTACCTGATGACCAGCATCGACAACATGTGGGTCAATGTCGGCCACAGCCAGTTCCACCTGATCACCGGCAGGCCGCAGCATCTGCGCGGCCGCACCGGCCTGGTCATTCCGGATCGCGAAGCGCTGCTGCAGCGCCTCGACAAGATGAAGAAGCCGCTCGAGGGCACGCGCTTCGCCTTCAAGGAGCACGAGGACCATGTCGAGACCACGTGTCCCTGGGGCAACAAGCTCCTGATCCACGAAGCCGGCAGCTTCGGCCGCATGCAGCTCGGCATGCCCTATGTCGAGTTCGACGTGCCGTCAGGCTCGGCCAAGGCCATCGCCGATTTCTATCGCAAGGTCTTCGAGACGTCGGCGAGAGTCGACGAGACGGGCGACATGCCGGCGGCGCGCGTGTCGGTCGGCCCCTCGCAGGAGCTGGTGTTCCGCGAGACCAAGTCGAAGCTTGCGGCCTATGACGGCCATCACATCCAGGTCTACGTCGCGAACTTCTCGCGGCCGCACAAGCGCCTGCTCGAGCGCGAGCTGATCACCGAGGAAAGCAACCAGTACCAGTACCGCTTCGAGCAGATCACCGACCTCGAGACCGGCAAGCACCTGTTCCAGATCGAGCACGAGGTGCGCTGCATGACCCATCCGCTCTATGCGCGGCCGCTGGTCAACCGCAACCCGGCCCAGACCAACCGCAATTACGTGCCTGGCCGCGACGCCTGGGTCGCCGAGCCGATGACGCCGGAGATGGACGACCCTCGCATGGCCATGCGCCAGCGGCGGTTCGAGGCGGTGACGCGGCGGCGGCAGGCGGCGGAGTAGAGTTCCGCCTAAGGTCACACCTCGTCGCTCCAATGGGAGCACAGTGTCATGGCTTCAACGGAAGCGATCCTGACGGCGCTGCGAAAGAGGTTTCGCAGCGACGGGCACGTGCCGCACGACGAGATGGATATGTTGCACGAAACCGGAAAGGCTCCGGAAGCGCTTCTGTATTCGCTGCTGTTCGTTCCAACGCTTTTCATCGTCGACGACAGCGTGTTGCTGATGCATGGAGTCGACGAGGCAGAACGCCACTTCCTGGAAGCCAAGAGGGCAAGCGGCATGCCCTTGGAGCGTCTGGAAGCCTCCATCAACAGGGTGGAGATCCCCTTCCTGTTCATCGATCGAGACCTTGACGATGACGAGGAGCGCCTGCTCGCGGAACAGATTGCCGAGGCATGGCGCGGCGCGCTGGCGGTGTTCTGTCCCGAGCGGCGCTTCATGGTGAAAGTCATTCCGCCAGAAGAGAATGGCGACGTCACCGCGGTCGAATTCTTCGAACGTCGTTCGGAGCCAGGCTGATCGTCGGGCGCGCGCCGCGCCGCATCCGCGATTTTGACCAAGACGGATACAGCTCGCCTGTCCAAGACCGGGGCAACGTCGCGCAATCAGAGGCAGAGTTCGCCGCCGCCTGCGCCTTCCTGGCCGGCGTGCCGGCCGCGTTCATCACCGGGCAGAGTCTGCTTGTCGATGGCGGTCTCTGTCCGATCACGATTTGAGCGAAGTTCTACTTGGCATCACCGGCAGCGGCCCTGACGGCCCGGGTGAAGGCCACCACTTCGTTG
>JAJFMR010000443.1 GCA_020696915.1 Rhizobiaceae bacterium
CGGCGTGACTTTGACGACAGCCGCACTGAACCACCCCAACGGAGCGGTTGGGTATCGGATGGAATCCGGCGGCGCCTGCTTCTGTTACATCACGGATTTCGAGCATGATGGCGGGTGCGGCGACGCGGAGATCCGGCGTCTCGCGCGAAACGCCGACCTGGCACTGCTCGATGCCACCTACACGCCCGAGGAATACCCCAGATTCGTCAAGTTCGGACATTCCACCTGGGAGCAATGCGGCGCGTTGTGCGCCGAGGCCGGCGTCGGCAGATGGGGCATGTTCCACCACATGCACATGCGGAGCGACGAGGAGCAGCTGGACATGGAGGCGCGCGCCCGGGCAGTTTATCCGAACTCGTTCGCGGTGCGCCAGGGACAGCAGTTCGAACTCCCCGCGCGTCGCAAAAAACGGTGAGATTGCTCCGTCAGTCCTGTCGGTAGGATGGTCCGAGCTCGGCAAGCGGCGATACGAAGCGGGCAGCCCCGCTTTCCAGGATAATCTCGACGAACGCGGCGGTGAGCGACCAGATATCGTCGTCATGGACGAGATGATGGGTGAGCAGTCCGAAAGGCTCTTCGTTGGCGACGCTGCGCTTTCTGCGGGCCGACAGACGGGCAACCGTTACGGCGGCGATTGCGGCAGGATCGAGAAGCCGGCGCTTTTGCCAGTCGATCGGATCGACGTGCGTATTCACCTGCAGGAGGCCCGGTGCGGCGTGTTTTTCCCGTCTGGGCAGGTAGGTTGAGATCGCCGCCAGGCCGAGGGCCGGAAGCGCCGCAACCACAGCCGGTGCGATCCGGTTCCAGGGCGGCGCGAAGACCGGCAGCGCCTGCTTGCCGAACAGTCGCTGCAGCCGCTGCCAGCCCCGGCCGATCTCGCCGTGCATGACGTCAGGCGATCGATGCGCCCCGAATTCGGCCTTCTTCTCAGCAGCCGGCGCATGATTGCGGTGACGCCAGCCGTGTGAAATCACCACCGTCCGCGAAGCTGCCGCAAGCCTGTTTGCGAGGTCTGGTCCGGCCGGTTCGGGAACGACGGCAAGGTGCAGCGGGGCGCCGAGATCGGCAGCCAGGCCAAGCAGCCTGTCGAGGGCAGGGGTGGGCTCCGTTGCGTCATCGTCGCGCCACCAGAATGGCAGCACCCGGCCGCTGCCGCGCCAGATGGCAAGTTCCTCCTTCACCGGTGCGAGTGCCCGCTTCACGCCCGTCCCTCCAGAAGTGCATGGATCAGCCGGCTCGTCTGGAGGGCGCCGTCGAGTTTCAGCCCTCCAACGTCGGGGCCGCCCCGCAGGATGGCTGCCTCGGCGCGGTTCGACAGCGTTTCGGGATCGAGGTTCGCTTCGGCGATGACGCCGTAGCCGAAGCGTGCGCCGAGCCAGTCGGCCCGGATGGTCTGCTCGGCTTCTCCAGCCTCGGCGAACGGCACGAACACGCCTGGAACCCCAGCCTGCAGCCAGTCGATTGCCGTGTTGTAGCCGCACTGCCCGACTGCCGCGGCACACCGCTTCAGCATGGCTCGATAATCGTGCCGGGCCGGTTCCGCCAATACCGGCGCTTCCCCGGCCGCCTGGTTGAGCCGCGCGCAAACGGCAGCCGCATCGATTCCGCCGACGAGCAGCCGCCAGCGGCGGCCGCCGCCGAGCCGTGCGGCTTCGATCGCAGTCTCGAACAATCGCCGTCCGACCGCGCCGCCCCCGGCCGTCACCAGGATCTCGCCGTAACCGTCGCTCCCCGCCGAATCCGGCTGACCAGGCGCGGCGATGAAGCCGGTGTAGCGGAGCATTCCGGCGATCGCAGGGGTGATTGGCCAGCTTGCTTGAAGCGGCAGGACCTCCGGGTCCGAATGCACCAGCACACCGTCGTAATGTTGCCGAAGCATCGATTCGGTGGCTTCCATCTTCTTCCGGCTCGACGGCGGCGCCAGGATGTCGCGGACGGAGGCGAAGACCAGCAGCCCCGGGAGCAGGGCGGCGGTGGCGAGAGCCGCTTCGAATTCCCTGTGAAGCACGCGGCGTCCGAACGGAAATAGTTCGGTAATTACGCAGTGCGGGCGAAAGGCGCGGAGCTTCGCTGCGATCAGCTGGCTCCTGCGGCCGAGCAGCTCGTCGGACGCTTCTGCGCCGCGCTCGTCGAGCAGGCGGGTGAACTGCGTACCGTCCGACCGGACCGGCGGCAGCTGCACGAAATCCACCCCGGACGACTCGAGATGACGCGCGGGCAACCCGCCCGATATCACCTGCGCCTGCATCCCGGCTTCCAGGAAGGCGTGGGCGAGCGTCAGCGCCCGGCTGAGATGGCCGGAACCGAGCAGATGTGTGACCAGGATCGTGATGCGCTTCATGGCCGGGCTGCCTCGACGAGGCGTACCGGTTTGCCGTCGAAGGCGAGCCTGCCGTCTCTTCGGACGCCGATCCTGTAGAGACGGTCCCGCTTCACCCGGAAAGGCGCGGGACCGTCGAAATTCCAGCCGGTTGCCTTGGCAAGGATGACGCGCATGACGCCGACATGAGTGACTGCGACGACAGTCCCCGCAATCGTCGCCAGCCATGGTTTCAGGCGATCCAACACCATTCGCGGTGTCTCGCCGCCGGGCGGCTGGAAATTCCAGCCCCAGTCCTCGACATGCCGAAATCCGGATCCGGGCTCAGACAGCAGGTCGAGTCCGCGACGGCCCTCCCATGTGCCCCATGCCATCTCGGTCAGCGCATGTTCGACCAGGGGCACTCGCCGGCCGACGATCGAAGCGGTCTCGGTGGCACGGGCGAGCGGGCTGGACACCAGCGTCGCCAGCTCGAATTCCTCCGGCAGGCACAGCCTGCCGAGATGCGCCCGCGCCTCGCCATCCAGCGGCTCATCGATGCGGCCCTGCAGGCGGCCAGCCCGATTCCACGCGGTGTGGCCGTGACGAAGCAGGGCGAGGCACGTTTCTGTCAGCTTGGTTCCCCGGTGAAGGACTGCAGCGCCTCCCGGAACGTGGCGCAGGCTGTCCCCCGCAAATGCTCGGCGGCGATTTGTGCGCGGCCGCGGCGTCCTCTCTCGCGCCGTGCTGCCGGGTCCGCAGCCAGCCATTCGATGGTTCGCGCAAAAGCGGCCGCATCATTCGGCCTCACCAGCCAGCCCCCCTCGCGCACCACCTCCCTCAC
>JAJFMR010000059.1 GCA_020696915.1 Rhizobiaceae bacterium
TCCGGCAACCGTCCCATGTGACGATGACTTCGACAGCCCCAGGCTTGCCGCAGACCAGCCGGAGCCGTCATGCGACGGCCAGGTGCCGGCCGCCGCTCAGTGGAACCCCAGAGTGGAGGTCAGCATCATGGGAAGTCGCGCCGGAGGAAGACGCACGGGGCCGAAGTGCATCGCCATTGTCGGTCCCTTCGCCAGCGGAAAAACGACACTACTCGAAGCCATTCTCGCGCGCGCCGGGACGATCCCCCGACAAAATCCCGTCTCGTCCGGCAATACCGTCTCCGACCATTCTCCCGAAGCGAAAGAGCACGGGATGAGCGTCGAGGCAAGCTTTGCGACGCTCGACTTCATGGGAGATAGCCTCACCTTCGTCGACTGCCCGGGCTCCATCGAGTTCGCGTTCGAGGCCGAGCCGGTGCTGGCGGCCGCGGACCTCGCGATCGTCGTCGCGGAAGCCGACCCCAAGAAGATCCCTGCCCTGCAGCTGATCATGCGCAGGCTCGACGAGCTCGGCCTGCCGCGCATCCTCTTCCTCAACAAGATCGCCCGGACGGCGGCCGGCGTCCGCGACACGCTGAAGATGCTGCAACCCGCGAGCAGCGCCCCGCTCCTGCTCCGGCAGATACCACTGCGCAAGGGCGACAATGTCATCGGCGCCATCGACCTGGCTCTCGAGCGCGCCTATGTCTGGCGGGACTTCGCCGAGAGCGAGGTGGCGGAAATTCCCGACGACGAGAAGGCACGCGAGATTGAAGCCCGGTTCTCGATGCTCGAGACGCTGGCCGATCATGACGATCTCCTCATGGAGCAGCTTCTCGAAGACCGGGAGCCGCCGCGCGACGAGGTGTTCGACGATCTTGCCGCCGACCTCCGCGACGGCTCCGTCATTCCCGTGCTGATCGGCACGGCCGAGAAGGGAAACGGTGTCCTCAGGCTGCTGAAGGCGATACGCCATGACGCACCCGACGTCGAGACGACGCGCAGGCGGCTGGGTGTCCTCGATGGCGATGCCGCGGTCGTGCAGGTCATGAAGACCGTCCACACCTCGCATGCCGGCAAGCTGTCCATTTCGCGCATTCTGTCCGGCAGCGTGCCGGACGGCGCCGAGCTCTGGCTGTCGGCCAACGACACGGCCAAGGTTTCGGGAATCTACCGGATGCTCGGCAAGGACCAGTCCAAGCTGTCTCCTGCAAGGGCCGGCGACACCGTGGCACTGGGCAAGCTCGAGGGCGTGGCGACCGGCCAGACGCTCACCTCGAAGAGGGGCGGGATGACCCAACTCGTCACGCTGCAGCCGCCGCAGCCCGTCTTCGCCTTCTCGCTCCGCCCGAAGGAACGCAAGGACGATGTCAAGATGTCCGCCGCGATCCAGCGCCTGGCAGAGGAAGACCCATCACTGACGCTCCATCACAATCAGGATTCGGGCGAAACGGTGCTGTCGGGCCATGGCGAGATGCATCTGCGGGTGGTTCGCGAGCGGCTCGAAGGAAAGAATCAGATCGCCGTCGAGGGGCGGCCGCCGGCGGTCCCCTATCGTGAAACCATCCGCAAGTCCGCGACCCAGCGCGGCCGGCACAAGAAGCAATCAGGCGGCCATGGCCAGTTCGGCGACGTGGTGCTCGAGATAAAGCCGCTGCCGCGCGGTTCGGGATTCAGGTTCACCGACACCATCACCGGCGGCGTGGTGCCGAAACAGTACATCCAGTCCGTCGAGACCGGCATACGCGATTATCTCAAATCCGGGCCGCTCGGCTTTCCCGTGGTCGATCTCACGGTCAACCTCTCCGACGGCTCCTATCACTCGGTCGATTCCTCGGACATGGCCTTCCAGATGGCCGCCAGGATCGGCATGAAGGAGGGGTTGGCGCAATGCTCACCGGTGCTGCTCGAGCCAATCATGAAGGTCGAGATCTTCACACCGTCGGAGCACACCGCCAAGATCACCGGCCTGGTGCCGCAGCGCCGCGGCCAGATCCTCGGCTATGACGCGCGACCGGGCTGGCCGGGGTGGGATATGGTTGAGGCGACCATGCCGCAGTCCGAAATCGGCGACCTGATCATCGAATTACGGTCGGCGACGGCTGGCGTCGCAAGCTACCGGGCAAGCTTCGATCACATGGCCGAACTCACCGGCCGGCTGGCCGACGAGGTCATGAACGCCAGCGGCAAGGCGGCATGAGCCGACGGGCCGTGTAACATCCGGACCCCCACGCGCGAATGTGAAGACGAGTGATTTGCCATCCGCTCCACCGTTTCTAGCATTGGCGCGGACTAGCACTGCAACCGGCGTGCCGGCCACTCTGGAGACTGAGAATGGTTTCGATACACCGCCGCCGCTCCTGGGCAATCGACGAGCGTCAAGCTACGCCTGAACGGGTCTACCTCGATCGCCGCAGGATCCTGAAGGGATTTGGCCTCGGCATTGTGTCGGCGGCAGGGCTTGCCGCCGTATCCACCCCCGCCGGAAGCCAGGAAGCCGACCCTACCGCCGATCTATACCCTGCAACGAAGAATCCGGCGTACGTGCTGGATCGCAGCGTGACACCCGAGGAGATCAACGCGCACTACAACAATTTCTACGAGTTCGGCACGCAGAAGGACATCTTCGAGGATGCACAGAAGCTCAGGATCCGGCCTTGGGAGATCGCCATAGACGGGCTGGTGGAGACACCGGTTACAATCGCTTTCGACGATCTGGTGCGCAAATTCCCGCTGGAGACGCGACTTTACCGTCATCGCTGCGTCGAAGCCTGGTCGATGACCATCCCGTGGGCGGGCTTTCCGCTGAAGGCGCTGGTAGCGATGGCCAAGCCGCTGGCGTCGGCAAAGTTTGTCCGCTTCGAGACCTTCATGGATCCCGAGATGGCGAGCGGCCAGAACAATTTCCTGTATCCGTGGCCCTTTATAGAAGCGGTGACGATCGCGGAGGCCGCGCACGACCTCGCCTTCATCGTCACGGGCGCCTACGACAAGCCAGTCGCCAGGCAGCACGGCGCGCCGCTTCGCCTGCATCTGCCCTGGAAATATGGCTTCAAGTCCATCAAGTCGATCCGGAAGATATCCTTCGTCGAAGAGCGTCCCGTCGGCCTGTGGGAAGCGCTCCAGCCCTCCGAATACGGCTTCTGGGCCAATGTGAACCCCGACGTCCCGCATCCGCGCTGGAGCCAGGCGATGGAGCGTGTGATTCACACCGGCGAGCTCGTGCCGACTCAGCTTTTCAACGGCTATGCCGCCGAAGTCGCGGGGCTCTACACCGGAATGGACGCAGCAACGCTCTACATGTGACAGGTGCTCTCGACGGCGACTTTTCAATGTCGACCGTTCAATCCGTCCGATCCGAATCGGAGGGAGCTGGTTCGTCGAGCTGGACGTTCCAGGAGCTGAGCACGTCTTCGAGTCGCGCTGGTTTCTCAGAGGCATGCGTTCTGCTGAAGCGCGGCGCCGGCTGAGGAACCATCGAACCGTCGACGGCTTTCAGCGTCTCGCGGGCTCGGTTGTGTGAATGCCGTGCGGCCTCGACCATGCTCAGGACAGGAGAGACGCAGGCATCCGTCCCCTCGAAGACTGAAGCCCATTCATCGCGCGATCTTTTTCGAAACGCTCCGGCAAGGGCCTGCCTCAGCGTTCCCCGATGCGCCGCCGCCAGATGTTCTCCGGGAGGCGGCACCGAGTCCCGGATTCCCAGGATGGAGATCATCTCGTCGTAAAACTGCGCTTCGAGGCAGCCGACGGCAACATGTCTGGCATCACTGGTGAGATAGACATCATAGACGGGGCTGCCGCCGTCGAGAAGGTTGGAGGCGCGCTGCTCCACCCATTCACCCGACGCGATCAGGCCATAGAACAGGCTCAGCATCGAGGCTGTGCCGTCAACGATGGCTGCATCGACGACCTGCCCTTTTCCGCTACGGGAGCGCTCGAAAAGCGCGCAGGCGATGCCGAATGCGAGATACAGAGCGCCGCCTCCGAAATCGCCGACCAGATTGAGCGGCGCAACCGGCCGCTCCCCGGTGCCTATGGCGTGCAGCGCGCCAGAGATTGCAAGATAGTTGATGTCGTGCCCTGCGGTGCGGGCAAGCGGTCCGGTCTGGCCCCATCCGGTCATCCGCCCGTATATCAGCCGGGGATTTCTGCGCAGGCATTCGTCGGGGCCGATACCCAGCCTCTCGCATACGCCGGGCCGGTATCCTTCTATCAGAACGTCGGCCTTGTCGATGAGCGCTCGCGCCCTCTTCAGATCGACGCCGTTCTTGAGATCGAGCTGTATCAGCGGACGGCCGCGGCTCAGAATGTCTTGATCGACCGGCGGCAAGGACGCACCGGGACGACCGATCCGGATGACCTCGGCGCCCATCTGCGACAGGAGCATCGCGGCCATCGGGCCAGGCCCGATGCTTTCCAGCTCGACGATGCGAACATCCTTCAGCACGCTCAAGCCGCGACCCCCTCAAAATGACAGATTCCCGGCTCGATTCTATCACTGGCTTGTCGGGTAGGGGAGGATTACGTCGGAGAACATGCCGCAGCGGCGGCTGCGCGATGAGGAGAGTGGGCGTCTCGCCCACTACGGCGGCGGGACGCCGCCGCTCCAGTGTCGCGGCACCAGTCCCGCTGCACGGAGCCGAGCGCATTTGCCAGGAGGCTTCCAGCAACAAAAAAGCCGGATCAGCGAAGATCCGGCTGAGTTTGTTGGAGTGCCCGTTGGGGCCAAACCTCCAGAGGGGAACACTCGAGGACGGTAATGGGAGGAGAACGCGTCCAGGAGCTAATCGATATATGGGCCCGCCCTGCCCAGGAAACAAGCAGCTTCCGCGCAAAGCTCCCATGCAAAAAATCCAGGTCTGTGGACCCCTTCCTGCGGCTCCTTGGACCAAGTCTTCAGAAAGACCAGTTGCGCGCCTTGGCGATTACGAAATCCCGAAAGACATTGAGCTTGGCCTGGCTTCTCATTGCTTCGGGATAGGCGAAATAGGTGTCGAAAGACGGCACCTCGGTCTCGGGCAGGAGCTGCAGCAGGCCGGCATCCTTGTCGATTATGTAATCGGGCAGCATGGCGATGCCGGCGCCGCGCTGGACGGCGCGCTTGATCGAGAGGATGTCGTTGATCTGCAAGGTCGCGACCCGCTTGCCGCCTTCGAAATCGCCGACCGTTTCCAGCCAGTTCAGTTCCGAAAGATGCGGCGGCACTGGCTCGCCGAAGGTGACGATGCGGTGGTTCTTCAGTTCCTCCATCGAAGCGGGCTTGCCATGCTTGTTGACATAGGCGGGCGCGGCATAGAGGTGAAAGTGCACCGTAAACAGCCGGCGCTGGATGAGGTCGGGCTGCTGCGGCTGCCGCAACCTGATGGCGCAGTCGGCCTGCCGCATCGTCAGGTCCAGTTCCTCGTTGGCAAGAATGAGCTGCAGATTGATCTCCGGATAGAGGTCGAGAAACTCGGGCAGCCGCTCGGTCAGCCAGCCTGCTCCCAGCCCGACGGTCGTGGTGACCCTGAGCAGGCCCGACGGCCGGTCCTTGGCTTCCGAAAGCCTCGTCTTGATCGCCTCCAGCTTCATGAGCACGTCGTGCGCGGTGCGGAACAGCATCTCGCCCTGTTCGGTCAACACCAGACCCCGCGCATGCCGGTGAAACAGCGGTACGCCGACGTCGTGCTCGAGGGCGCTGACCTGCCGCGAAATTGCCGATTGCGACAGGCGCAGCGTCTCGGCCGCATGCGTAAACGAGCCGGCCTCCGCCGCGGCGTGAAACACGCGTAGCTTGTCCCAGTCCAGACTCATGACATCCCCTCGATCAGCCGGATCCCCGCCCGGCTGGCACTCGCACCAGGCCTATTCGGCCGCCTCGCGGACCGCCTCCAGCCCGGCAAGATACTTCTCCGCCTCCAGCGCCGCCATGCAGCCGAGTCCGGCCGCCGTCACCGCCTGGCGATAAACGTCGTCGGTTACGTCGCCGGCGGCGAACACGCCAGGGACATCGGTCCTTGTCGAATTCGGCTCGGTCCACAGATAGCCGTTCGGCTTCTGCCTGAGCTTGCCGACGAACAACTCGACTGCAGGCGCGTGGCCAATCGCCACGAAAATGCCGTCCAGCCGCAGCTCCGACACCGTCCCGGACACGACGTTGCGCAGCTTCAGCCCACTTGCCGACGCCGGCATCGGCGGCTTGCCCGACGTGCCGACGATCTCTTCGACGACGGTGTCCCAGATGATCCTGACGTTCTCCTTGCGCGACAGCCGCTCCTGAAGAATGCGCTCGGCGCGGAACTCGTTGCGACGGTGAATGACGGTGACGCTCTTTGCGATGTTGGAGAGATAGAGCGCCTCCTCGACGGCCGAGTTGCCGCCGCCGATCACGGCCACGTCGCGGTTGCGGTAAAAGAACCCGTCGCAGGTCGCGCAGGCCGAAACGCCGAAGCCCTGATACGATTGCTCGCCGGGCACGCCGAGCCATTTCGCCTGGGCTCCTGTCGCAATCACCAGCGCATCGCAGCTGTATTCGGCGCCGGAATCGCCCTTCAGGCGAAACGGCCGCACGTCGAGGTCCACCGCGGTGATTATGTCGTTGATCACTTCGGTGCCGACATGCTCGGCCTGCTTCAGCATCTCGCCCATCAGCCATGGGCCCTGGACCGGCTCCGCAAAACCCGGATAGTTCTCGACGTCGGTGGTGATCGTCAGCTGGCCGCCCTGCTGCAGCCCGGCGACGAGCACCGGATCGAGCATGGCGCGTGCGGCATAGATCGCCGCAGTGTAGCCAGCCGGGCCGGAGCCGATGATCAGGAGTGATGCATGCTTTGCTGTCATTGCAAGGATGATTCCGAACTCAGTCGATCGCCGGGCGGAAGCGGCGGGCCGAGGCTAATCTAGGTGTTGCGCGGCGGGCCAGCAAGCCGGGGTTGCAGTCTTCCCGGCAAGGGTGCGGACCGGTTTCCCGGATCCGTCACTCCGATCTCCCTTCCCACGGAGAGGGGCCGGGACGAGTTCCATTTGCGGGCGCGCTCCTCTAAGGCAGGTGCTACAGCCCCGGAACAACCCTCGGGAACACGTCAATGCCACGCAAGGCCGACCTCGACGCAATCGACTGGAAGATCCTGCGCGAGCTGCAGCAGGAAGGCCGCATCACCAATGTCGAATTGTCGCAGCGCGTCGGCATTTCGGCGCCGCCTTGCCTGAGACGGGTGCGACGGCTCGAGGAAGCCGGGGTCATCCGCGGCTATCGTGCGCTTCTGGATGCCCCGGCGCTTGGCCTCGACGTGGTCGCCTTCTGCCTGGTCGGACTGAACCACCAGTCGGATGCCGAACTCAGGGCTTTCGCGGAAACGACACGCAAATGGCCGATCGTCCGGCAGGCATGGATGCTGTCGGGCGAGTCCGACTTCCTGCTGCACTGCATCGCCAAGGATCTCGGCACGCTCCAGAGCTTCGTGATCGAGGAACTGACTTCCGCGCCCAACGTGCACACGGTGCGCACGGCGCTCACCATCCGCCAGGTCAAGGACGAAGGCCCGGTCGACCTCGATGGCCGCTGAAGCCGATTCGAAAGTCAAGGAGCTGCCATTCCCGCTATTTGCGACAGCAGCTGCCGCATGCCCCTCGCGTCGCGCATCGAGCCGACAGGAAATCCCTGTATCGGAACGGCGCCGCCCACCAGCCAGCCAGCCGCGAGCCCGGCCAGCCGGCCGGCTTCCATGTCTGCCGGCTTGTCGCCGAGGACGATCGAACGCGCGAGATCCAGCCCGAGCAGTTCGGCTGCCCGCAGCAACATGCCGGGATTGGGCTTGCGCATCGGATGGTTCGACGCGGCATAGGGTGACCGGCCGGCATGGTGATAGGCGCAGGCGATCACCAGATCGACGCGGCAGTCCCGCTCGCCGAGCAGCTGGAGCACCCGCCGGTTCACGGCACCAAAGGCGCTCCAGCCGAAATAACCTCTGGCTATGCCCGACTGGTTGGTCGCCACGACCACCGGGATGCCGGCGACGTTCGCCGCCCGGATCACCGGCACGATCCCGTCCCGGAGCTGCACCTGGTCCGGATCGCTCGGATAGCCCGTATCGACGTTGATCGTTCCGTCACGGTCGAGGAAGAGCGCCGGCTTGCCGGCCGGCCAGTCGCGCCGGCCGATACGCTCCACCCAGAGCCCCGGCCCTTCGAGCGGCAAGCAGCGGGCGGATCCGGGCTCGTCAGCCATTGCCGAGGCGCGCTTCCACGGCCTCGCAGAGGAAGTGATAAAGGCAGATGTGACCCTGCTGGATCAGCGGGGTCGATGTCGACGGCACGTTGAGGAGGATGTCGCAGAGCGGCGCCAGCGCCCCACCGGTTTTCCCCGTCATGCCGATCACCGTCATGCCGACCTCGCGGGCGCGTTCGGCGGCCAGCAGGATGCTCGGCGAATTGCCGCTCGTCGAGATGGCAAGCAGGGCGCCGCCTGCGACGCCATGCGCCTCGACCTGGCGCGAGAACACCGTCTCATACCCGTAATCGTTGCCCCACGCGGTAAGCACCGCCGCGTTGGCCGGCAGCGCAATGACATTGTAGGCCTTCCGTTCCTTCAGGAACCGCCCGACCAGTTCGCCGGCGACATGCATCGCATCGCTCGCCGAGCCGCCATTGCCGCAGGTCAGCAGCGGCTTGCCCGATGCGAGCGCGCCCGTCACCGCTGTCACGGCGCGCTGCATGGCGTCCGACAGGTCCTGGTCGATCATCGCGGACAGCACCTCGACCGAGCGCGCGAGATGGGTGCCGAGATCCGGCCCCCGCAGCGTCACTCCCCGCCTCCAGCCCGCGCGCGCAGCCTGGCTATCGTTCCGGTCGTGCTGCGGCCGGCGACGATGTCGACCAGGACGACGCGCCCGCCGGCCTGCCTGACGACGTTCGCGCCGACCACCTGATCGACCGCATAGTCGGCCCCCTTGACCAGTATGTCGGGCTTGAGCGCCTCGATCAGCGCCAGCGGCGTATCCTCGCAGAACAGCACGACGGCATCCACGGAAGCCAGGGCCGCAAGCACGCAGGCCCGGTCGTGCTCGTCGTTGACAGGGCGTCCCTCGCCCTTCAGGCGGCGCACCGATGCATCGCTGTTGAGGCCGAGCACGAGCCGGTCGCACTGGCTTCTCGCGGCGTTGAGCAGGCTGATATGCCCGGCATGCAGGATGTCGAAGCACCCATTCGTGAAGCCGACCGTCAGCCCCTCGCGCTTCCAGGCGTCGACCAGCCGCTTCACCGCCGCGCCATCGAGGACGGCGCGGGCAGAGGGGACCTCGCCGTGCGCCGCGAACATCGCGCCGGCGAGTTCGTCCGACGTCAATCTCGCCGTGCCGCGCTTACCGACCACCACCCCGGCGGCGGCGTTGGCAATCGTTGCGGCAGCGGCGCGGCCCGCGCCCGCCGCCAGCGACAGCGCGAATGCGGCAATCACCGTGTCGCCGGCCCCGGAAACGTCGAACACCTCGCGTGCGCGTGTCGTGATGTGCTGCGCTTCCGTGGGGGTAACCACGCTCATGCCTTTCTCGCTACGCGTGACGAGCATGAATTCCAGGCCGCAAGCTTCGATCAGCTGGCGTGCGGCGACGCCAATCTCGCCATCGTCGAAAACCGGGCGCCCGGCTGCTTCGCCGAGCTCGCGCCGATTCGGGGTGACGGCGGTGGCGCCGGCGTAGCTGGACCAGTCGGAGCCCTTGGGATCGACGAGCACCGGCTTGCCGGCGGCGCGGCCGGCGGCGATCAACTCCTTTGCGACGCCGCCCATGAGCACGCCCTTGCCATAGTCGGAGAGCACGACGATGTCGGCGGCGCCGAGTGCCGTCCGGAAGCGGGACACGAGGGCGTCGCGGGCCGTCGCGTCGAGCGCCCTGACCTCTTCCTCGTCGAACCTCAGGACCTGCTGGTTGAGCGCGATGTAGCGGCTCTTCGAGGGGGTCATCCGGCCGGTCTCGAGCGCCAGCCCGCCGGTGTCGACGCCGAGTTCGGCAAGCTTTCCGATGATTTCGCGGCCGGCATGGTCGTTGCCGAGCACCGCGAGCGGAACGGCGCGGCCGCCCAGCGACGCGATGTTGGCGACCACGTTGCCGGCGCCGCCGAGCGCGATCGTCGCCGTTTTCCCATGCAGCACCGGAATGGGAGCCTCCGGCGAGATCCGCTCGATGACGCCATTGATGAAGCGATCGAGGATGAAGTCGCCGACGACCAGCACCGTCACCGCGCCGAAGCGCGCGATCACGCGCCTTGTGTCTTCGGATGCCGCAAGACGCGGCTGGCTCGTCGGCGGCCTGTCCTTCATGGCAAGCGCGATATACCGCAATCCCTGCAGGTGCAACGGGGCGAAGAGGATGTCTGCGGCTTTGTCGACAGGCATCCGGGCCTTCACTATAAGGGGCGAACTTTTCCGGAAGGCATTTTTTTCATGATCATCGTAACCGGTGGCGCCGGCATGATCGGCTCCAACATCGTCGCCGCGCTGAACGAAGAAGGCCGCTCCGACATCGTCGTCGTCGACGATCTCACCGACGGACACAAGATCCGGAACCTGGCGGATCTCCGGATAGCGGATTATCTCGACAAGGACGATTTCCTGCCGCGGCTCGAGGCCGGCCGGCTTGGCGACGTCGAGGCGGTTTTCCACCAGGGCGCCTGCTCCACGACGACCGAATGGAACGGCAAGTTCATGATGGAGGTGAACTACGGCTATTCCCGAGCCCTGCTCGACGCCTGCCTGCAGGGCAGGATACCGTTTCTCTATGCGTCATCCGCTTCCGTTTACGGCGGCGGCTCGGATTTTCGGGAGGAGCCCGAATGCGAGCACCCGCTCAACGTCTATGCTTACTCGAAGAAGCTGTTCGACGATCATGTCCGGCGCGCCGTGCTCGGAAGGAATTCATCGCAGGTGGCGGGTTTGCGCTATTTCAACGTCTACGGGCCTCGCGAGGCCCACAAGGGACCGATGGCTTCGGTGGCGCTGCACCTTTTCGACCAGATCGGGCGAGGCGAGACTCCGAAGCTGTTCGGCGCCCATGACGGGTTCGGGCCGGGCGAGCAGAGCCGCGACTTCATACA
>JAJFMR010000060.1 GCA_020696915.1 Rhizobiaceae bacterium
CGACCAGATCAGGGCGTACATAGCAACCGCCTGAAGCCTGGCTCTGGCGTCCCAGCCAGCAGACCCCACAGCGCCGCCGGGCTCTTGCCTCTCGTGGGGCTTTGTCCTAGACCCTGAGCGTCCTGATCGAAACCGTCCGTTTCCGCCCGAGGCCTTAGACAGCCGCAGCGTCCAGTCCGAGGGCGCGCATCGGTGTCGCCGGACCGGCGGCGGATCAGGCGGCCGCCTTTCTTCGCGAGGCGCGCCATTAACGCGCCCTCTCAAGCCGCCTCGGCAAAGATCTAAATGAGCATCATCGATACGCGCACGCCAGATCCGAAACGGTTTATTTCCGGCGCCACCGGCGACTGGGAAGTGGTTGTCGGCATGGAGGTCCATGCCCAGGTGACTTCGCAGGCAAAGCTGTTTTCCGGCGCCTCGACGGAGTTCGGCGCAGCGCCCAATGCCAACGTTTCGCTGGTCGACGCCGCTATGCCGGGCATGCTGCCGGTTATCAACGAGGAATGCGTCAGGCAGGCGATCCGTACCGGGCTTGGGCTGCAGGCGAAGATCAATCTACGGTCGGTGTTCGACCGCAAGAACTACTTCTACCCCGACCTGCCTCAGGGCTACCAGATCTCGCAGTTCAAGCAGCCCATCGTCGGCGAGGGCATCGTCATCGTCTCGGTGGGCCCGGACAAGAAGGGCGAGTTCGAGGACATCGAGGTCGGCATAGAACGGCTCCATCTCGAGCAGGATGCCGGCAAATCGATCCACGACCAGAATCCGACAATGTCCTATGTCGACCTCAACCGCTCCGGTGTGGCCTTGATGGAGATCGTCTCGAAGCCGGACATGCGCTCTTCCGAGGAAGCCAAGGCCTTTCTCGGCAAATTGAGGTCGATCGTGCGTTATCTTGGCACCTGTGACGGCAATATGGACGAGGGCTCGATGCGCGCTGACGTCAACGTCTCGGTCAGGCGCCCGGGCGCACCATTCGGCACGCGCTGCGAGATCAAGAACGTGAACTCGATCCGTTTCGTCGGCCAGGCGATAGAGTATGAGGCACGCCGCCAGATAGGACTGCTCGAGGACGGCGTCGCAATCGACCAGGAAACCCGCCTGTTCGATCCGAACCGAGGTGAGACGCGCTCCATGCGCTCCAAGGAGGAGGCGCACGACTACCGCTACTTCCCCGATCCGGATCTGCTGCCGCTGGAATTCGACCAGGCCTATGTCGACGGGCTCGCCAGCGGCCTTCCCGAGTTGCCGGACGCGAAGAAAGAGCGGCTCGTCGCCAGCCTCGGCCTTTCCGCCTACGATGCCGCGATCCTCGTCACGGAGAAGGCGATCGCCGATTACTTCGAGCGAGTGGCGGTGGGGCGCGACGGCAAGACCGCTGCCAACTGGGTCATCAACGACCTGCTCGGCGCCTTGAACAGGACCGGAAAAGCCATTGAAAGCGCGCCGGTTTCCCCCGATCAGATCGGTACCATAATCGACCTCATCAAGGAGCAGACGATCTCCGGTAAGATCGCCAAGGAATTGTTCGAGATCGTCTGGACCGACGGCGGCGACCCGCGGCAGATCGTCGAAGCCCGCAACATGAGACAGGTAACCGATACCGGCGCCATCGAGACGGCAGTCGACGAAATCATCGCCGGCAACCCTGACAAGGCGGCTCAGGCCAAGGCCAAGCCAACGCTGGCAGGCTGGTTCGTGGGCCAGGTGATGAAGGCGACCGGGGGCAAGGCCAACCCGCAAGCGGTAAATGCGCTTATCAAGGCGAAGCTGGGTATGGAGGGCTGAAGCTTCCCGGTGCCCGCGGCGAGGTTCCCCCAATCCACGTGTCTTGCCGCCGCCCGACGGTTGAGCGTCCGCCTGCCGGCCGCGTGCAAGGCTTGCACGTCCGGCGCGGGGGCGTCATAAGGTCCGCACGCTGCCGGCTTCTGCCAGGGAACAGGTAATGAAGAGCTTCCTCGCCCAGTTTTTCACGTGGTGGAACGGCCAGACTCTCGGCACACGCTTTCACACCTGGAGGGTCGGCCAGCGGGTCGGTGAGGACGAATTCGGCAACGTCTATTATGAAGGCGGCACTGATTCGGAAGGCCGCACGCGGCGCTGGGTGATCTACAACGGCTATTCCGAAGCCTCGATGATCCCGCCCGGGTGGCATGGCTGGATACATCACCGGGTCGATGTGCCGCCGATCCGCGAAGACTATCGATCCCACGACTGGCAGAAGCCGCACGAACCCAACCTCACCGGCACGGCGGCGGCCTACCGGCCGAAGGGCTCAGTGCTGAACACCGGCACTCGCCCGCAGGTGACCGGCGACTACGACGCGTGGACCCCCGGAAGCTGATGCGGCGCGCCGGAGCAATCCGCTTGTGTCGCCACAATTCGCCGATAAAGCACCGGCCTGAATCGCCCGATTCTGCGTCGGAACCGGCGGGTTCAACGACATTCGAGCAGCCATTCCCGGTATTTGCCGCATGATCATATTCGGACGTAACCTGACGGGCCGCGCGACGACGCTCTCGGCTTTGCAGGTGCTCGCCGTGCTCGCCGGCTCCTCACCGGCCGTCGCAGAGCGCATCAGCAATCCCGTCGCCGAGTTCACGGGTGTCGACAAGATCACCGGCCGCATCATCACCTTCGACGTCTACATCGATGAGACGGTGCAGTTCGGGGCGCTGCAGGTCACGCCGCGTGTCTGCTATTCGCGCCCTGCCACGGAAGAGCCCAAGACCGATTCGTTCGTGGAGGTGGACGAGATCACGCTCGACCGGAAGATCCGGCGCATCTTCACCGGCTGGATGTTCGCCGAAAGCCCGGGGCTGAATGCGGTCGAGCACGCCGTCTACGATGTCTGGCTGAAGGGTTGCAAGCAGGCGTCCGACGTGCCGGCGCCGGAGACCAACTGAGCGGACGGCCGGCAAGCTTGACTTTGATCGCCGTCGTGGCCAAGTATCATGGCATGAACCCGTTCCGGCATTCTTGTTCGACCATCTACAGGGAATTTCCCATCGCGGGATTCTAGCCCCCGGCTCGGTCGCATTGCGCGCGCCCCGAGCCGAGGGGCGGGACATGAAGCTCTCCCGAACTGAGGGGTGAGCGGGTCCAGGGCGCGAGAACAATCCCAGAGAACAGACTGCGGCCGGCGCCTCGGAGCGCCTGGCCCGCATCCAACGCGAGGAGGGCCACCAATGGCTCCCGACAAGAGACGACACCGCAAACCGGCGATCATCATGTCCAGAGACGACCAGGCGCGGCTTACGCGACTGGCGGATTCCGTGGCCGCTGCGAACCCGGAACTGGCCGACGATCTCTTCGGCGAACTGGAGCGTGCACGCATCGTTGCAAAAATCGAACGGCACCCAGACGTCGTGCGCATGGGATCGACACTGCGTTTCACCACCGACAGCGGAGAGGAGCGCAGGGTCACCCTCGTATTCCCGGCCGACGCCGACATAACCGAGGGCAAGATATCAATCCTTACCCCCATCGGCATTGCCTTGATCGGACTTGCCGCCGGTCAGTCCATGGAGTGGACGGCTCGCGACGGCCGGCTCCATCGCCTGACAGTCGAAAGTGTGGAGGGGGCGATACGCGCTTCGTCCTCCGCTCCACAGGCCGAGCTCGGGGCGGTGTCATGAAGGCCGTGCACCGACCCAGCAGGCTGGCCCTGTTCGGAGGCTGCCTCATCGCAGGATCGTAGCCCCTGCGCCGCGCGTCAGCGGCCAGGGGATTCTCCAGAAAGGCGTTTCAGATGAACGGCTTCCCCCGGGGAGCGATGGAGAAGTGCGATGTCCGATGAAACCTGCATCCTGACCACCAAGGATCTGACAATCCTCGAAGTCATGCTGGACCGCCGGCGTGATAGGGATGACAGTCTTGTGCCGGTCCTGAAAAGAAAGATTAACTCCGCCCTCATCATGTTCCGTGACGACGTTCCGGAGAACGTCGCGACGCTGAGCAGCCGCGTCGCCTTCAGCGTCGACGGGAAGGCTATCGACACGCGAATCATCTCGCATGAGGCGATGACGTCGCCGACCGGGATGTTCCTGCCGATCACTTCGTTGCGCGGCCTGGCGCTGCTCGGACTTGTCGAAGGCCAGGAGTTCCGTCTGGGCAGCCGCGACGCCGGTGAGGAGCGGATTCGCCTCGATAAGGTTCATTACCAGCCGGAGGCCGCGAAGCGAGCGGGTCAGGCCGTCGCGAAGATGGCCCGCCCCAGACCGGACCGTGCCTCTCTCAGACTGGTGGGGGACTTTGGCGAGTTGAACCCCAGGAGGCCGGTCGCGGCCGCGGACGGGTTTGACGACCCTGGACCTTCCGCAGCCTGACCGGTCCTGCAACTCCGCGGCCGTGCCCCTCGCGACGGGACACGGCCGCGGATACTACGGCCCGGGCGCGTCGGCCAACGAAACGCACTCTGCCGCGGCGCTTTCATCGAATTACCCGAAAGCCGATTCAACGTTGCTTCCGGTGGTTAGCCCGATCAGTTGATGATGTGGACGATCTCGCGAGAGTCGGGATCAACCAGCACGGTGCGGCCGTCGATTACCACATAGCGGTAGTTCACGTCCGGCACGTCGAGGGTATGCAGTTCGACGGTCTCCGGCAGCTTGGTCCCGATATTGAGCTCGATCCCCGGAACCTCGATTGAGGCGAGGGGCTGTTTCTGCACGTATTCGCGGATGACCGTCTCCTGCTCCGGCTGGATGACCACAGTGCTCTGCGCTGCAGCGATGCCCACGCCGGCGAGCAGGAATAGCGCGGAAGCGACGCCGGTCAGATGCTTGTTCATAGTCTTCTCCTTCGGTTTTTCAGCAAGCTCCCGGGCTCGCGGGAGCCTGGAAACCGGCCCTAACTGCCGAGACTCCTGTGAGTTCCCACGCATTTGGTCTCGACGAATGGGTTAGACCCAGGTCCGAGTTGGAGTGGAGAACCTCGCGCTCTCGCCATGGCTTTGGGCAATTCAGGCATCGTCGAAGGGAATCCGCACCACAAACTCTGCGCCGCGCAGAGCAGGGGAGTCGGCAAGGGAGAGGTCACCCCCGAACCGCTCGATGATCTGCCGGCTGATCGCCAGGCCAAGTCCCGCCCCGCTCCGTCGCGGCATCGGGCCGCGCACGAATTTTAGGAATATGCGCTCGCGCTCGGTTGGCCGGATGCCGGGGCCATTGTCGGCCACGCGTGCTTCGTAGACCCCCTTGCGCAGTGAGCTCGATACCGTGACCACAGGCTTGGGATCGGTGTTGTATTTGACCGCGTTAGAAACCAGGTTGATGAACACCTGCGCCAACCTGTCCCGGTCACCGGCGATCTTGGCGCCGCGTGCCCGGCGCGGGCGTTTGACCGTAACGCCCGCCGTACGCGCCAGGGCCTCGCAGCTCTCGATGGCCTGATCGATTGCCGTTTCCGGATCGAAGACTTCCGTTTCCCAGGCCGGCTGGCCACTTTCCATCTGGTGTACGTCGAGGATCCCGTCGAGCAGCCGGGTCAGGCGAAGGCTTTCGATCTGGATGATGCCCAGGAAGCGGAGCTTCTCCGATTCTTCCATGTCGCGATTGTTCAGAAGGATATCGCTGAACGAGCGGATCGACGCCATCGGGGTCCGCACCTCATGGCTGACCTGGCTCAGGAACTCGTCTTTCTGGATGTCGACCTCGCGAAGCCGCTCGTTCGCCCGCGCGAGCTTGGCGGCCGTCGCCTCCATCTGGTGCGACTTTTGCTCGAGTTCGGCGGAATAGGCACGTATCTGCTCGGCCTCTCCCGCCAGGCGCTTCAGTTCCTCCACGCCGATGGTTTCGTTGGTGACAACCCGCGATATCAGCGACCGCGCCGAGGCCGCGCCGACATTGGCCGCCAGCCGCTGCTCGACCTCCGAGATGAGTTCATCGCTTGCAATTACCGTGCGATTTTTCCCGTCGCTCTCGAAGAGCTGGACCGCCGCTGCCGGACCGAGCACGCGATCGGCAACCTGCCGCAGTTCCGAGACCCGGGCGGTGCGGCGGATGACTCTCAACTCGCTCTCCGTCTGGCGCCGGAACACGTCTATGAACAGCGTCGACTGCAGCCGGGCGAGCGGGGTGGGCTCGGTCAGCATCGAAACGACCACGAAAAGCGCAACGTTGATGCCGAGGCTCCATAGCGTCGCGTGAACGAGCGGGTCGAACTGGTCCAGGCCGAACAGCGCGTAGGGTTTCAGCCAGGTCCAGCCGAACGGCCCGTTCTCGATTATGGCTGCCGGCATCAGGAAGAAGCCTTCGAAGCTTGGCAGGAACAGCGTGTAGCTCCAGACCAGGAAGCCTCCGGCCAGCCCTGCTATGGCGCCAACGGCAGTGGCGGTTCGCCAGTAGAGGCCGCCCACAAGGCTGGGCAGGAACTGCGCCACTCCGCAGAACGAAATCAGCCCGATTGCCGCCAGCGCGTCCGAAGTTCCGCTCAGGCGAAAATAGAGAAACCCGAGAAAGACGATGAAGACGATGCTCGCGCGGCGTGTGCCGAGTATGAAGCCGCGGACGCTTTGCGCGCTTGCGGCCGGAAGCAGCGAGCGCAGCGCCAGCGGCATCACGACGTGGTTGGACACCATCGTCGACAGCGCGATCGAGGACACGATGACCATTGATGTCGCCGATGAGAAACCGCCGAGGAAGGCCAGCAGGCCTAGCGTGTTCTGGTCGAAAGCGAGCGGCAGCGTCAGCACGTAGAGGTCGGCACCCGATCCGGCCGGGAGCCGGCTGAGGCCGGCAATGGCGATCGGCAGGACGAAGAGGCAGATCAGGAAAAGATAGAGCGGAAACAGCCATGACGCCGTCCTTATCTGGCCCTCGCTCGAGTTCTCGACGACCGTGACCTGGAACTGGCGAGGCAGGCAGATCACGGCGGCGCCGGCAAGGAAGCAGAGCGCTATCCAGCGCGAGCCGAAGGTTGCCTCCGCGTTGAGCAGGCTGACGGGGGCATCGGCAAACAGGCTGCCAGGCACGTCGGCCAGCCCGAAAACGACCCAAAGTCCGATCGCGATCAGGGCTGCCAGCTTGACGACGGCTTCGAGGGCGATCGCCGCGATCACGCCATGATGACGCTCGTTGACGTCGATGTTGCGGACGCCGAACATGATCGAGAAGACGCAAAGCCCGGCGGCCAGCCAGAAGGCGATGGCATAGTCAGGTTCGATCTGCTGGCCGGCGGCAGCGACCGCGCCTTCAGGGAAAGTGACCACCTGGAAGCTGGCGGTGAGCGCTTTCAGTTGCAGCGCGATGTAAGGCGCGGTTGCAACGAGCGCCATCAGGGTGATGATCGCGCCGAGCGCCGGATTCTTGCCAAAACGGGCAGAAATCAGGTCCGCTATCGACGTCGTGTGGTGGACGCGTCCGACGGTGACGAGCTTGCGCAGGAAAACCCACCAGCCAGCAAAGACGATCGTCGGTCCGAGATAGATGGCGATGAATTCCATGCCGCCGGTCACTGCCGACCCGACCGCGCCGTAGAACGTCCAGGATGTACAGTAGATCGAAATCGACAGCGTGTAGACGAGCGGCGAGGACAGCCATCCCGCCGGATCGCGTCGAGCCCGGCGGTCGCCCGCAAACGCCACCCCGAACAGGATTGCCACATAGGCGAGACACACGAATACGACGAGGTTGGGGTGAAGCATCAGTGCGTCGGAAGCCCGGATCTCATCGAGCTGCCCCTCGTCCGGCCATTGAGCGGTTTGCCGCCTCCGCCCCGGTATCGTGGGTATCGTCCCGCACATGTTCGACGATGGCGGCAATGCGCGCCAGCCACCATGTGGCGAGCACGATCGCCGCCCAGGTGCCGAAGATGTAAACGACGATGAGCGGAATCCCGGCGACGAGGACGGGTGCCGCGAACAGGAGAACGAAGGGCGGCAGGAGCAGTACCGCGGCTGCGAAGGGAAGCAGGGTCGCCGCAGCCCTGACCCGCTCCGCGTCGGCCCGGCGCCTCATCCGCCGCCGCCCGCCGTCATGCGGCGGATGTGATCCACCACCTCGGAGTTGGAGAAGGGTTTGGTGACGAAGACGCTGGCGCCGACCGCTTCGGCCGTCCGGCGATCGGCTGCCTGGCCCCTTGCGGTCAGCACCATGACCGGCAGGCGGGAAAGGTGGCGATCGGCCCTGATGTTCTTCAGCACTTCGAGGCCGTTCGTGCCGGGCAGCATGATGTCCAGGATGACCGCCGAGAAGGCCTGGCGCCGAAGGCGGTCGAGAGCGTCGGCGCCGTCCGCCACGATGTCGGCCTCGAAGCCTGCCTTGCGCAGGATGAAGATCAGCGACTCGCCGATGTTCGGCTCATCCTCCACGATCAGTACGCGCGCCCTGGCCATGTCCCGTTCCCCGGCCTGTCGGCGAGAGCCTACACGCTTTGCGCTCGCATCAAAGGCATTTTCGGTCATGCGATCAGCCTCGCCTCCTGCCGGTGACCGCAATCGGGACGCGGACAGAGGCGGCAGATCGTGCCGATCGGGGCCATGGCGGCAGCACGGTCGATGCCCTCGCTATAGACCACCCTTTCCGCATCGGCGGCCGGGCAGGCCAGCATCACCGAGACGAGGTGCCGCGGCAGGGCCGCTGCCGGCGGATGTTTCTCGACGGCGCGAGCGAAAAACAGGAACTGGTCGCCGGATGGCAATTCCCCAAAGCCGCGCGCGGTAAGGCCAGGGGTCTGGAAGGCCGCGTGGATAGTCCACAGCGGGCAGGCATTGCCGTAGCGCGGCAAAGGCAGGCGCGGCAGCGGCAGCCGCTTGGTGACGTAGCCCGAGGCGTCCGAGCGCATGAAGGCGAAACGCACGGCCTCGGAGCCGGGAAGGCGGAGGGTAGCCAGGCGGTGGGCAGCCTGCTCGTAGGAGACATCGAACAGGCGGCAGAGCGCGTCGATGTCATAGCGCCACCGTTCCGCCGCCTCGAGGAATGGGTCGTAGGGCATCAGCACCGCGGCCGCTGCATAGGATTGCAACGCACTGGCGGCCAGATGCCGGGATTCTTCCGAGGCCAGCGCGGGATGGCTTTGCAAGTATCCGCCGAGCGCGCCGGCGGTTTCTTCCTTCAGGGCCTCCCTGACCAGGGTGAAACGCCGCGTCGAAGCGGTTTGCGCCGCATTTGCCCCTGGCGCTTCGAGGCCCCGTTCTGCCAGCACGCGCTCGGCCGCCGCTGCCGCCGATTCGTTGGAGCGGCGGCGCTTCAGGAAGCCCGATGCCACGGTTTCCAAATCCGGAAAGCAATTGTCCTCGGCCAGTATGAAGGCATCCACATGCTCCGCCGGGGTCGCCGAACGCACCCTGATCCTGGTGCTGTCGAAGAATTCGAGGAGCGCCTTGGCCACGACCGACAGTCGCTGGGAATCGGCGGCCACGATGGAGCGAAAGCGATGCCGCTCCGTCTGGCTCAGGTCGTCCGTCTCTAGGATTTCGGCGGCCGACCTGATGGATGCGGCATGGGTCAGCATGCGGTGGACGCTGTCGCCGAGGAACGGATCTCTGCTCAGACGGTCGGCTAGCGCAAGCACCGCCTGGCTTTGATCGCGCCACGCCCTGTGCAGCGACAGGATAAGGCTTGCCCAGCCGGGATTCCTGCCGACAAGGTCTTCGGCGGGACCGGGATGTCCGGACGAACCCTTGATGTCGGCCTCAGAGGCGATCTCCTCGAGAGTCGCGACGATACGGCGTTCGGCCTCGCCGTCTAGCGCCGAGCGCTCGACCCCAAGGCCGGCCGCAATGCGGTCGACGAGCCGCCCGGCGATCGCCCGTTTGTTGCATTCGATCAGGTTGAGATAGGAGGGCGAGATTCCCGCCCTGCGGGCAAGCTCACTTTGGGTAAGTCCCGCCTGCTTGCGCCGCGCCCTTATTTTCAGCCCCGACAGACTCTGCCGCATGAGGTCGCCACCGTGAAAATTGTAAAATACTTACATCACGGGTCCTCAGAGAATACAATCGTAGACAAAAAATTCGATAAATTCCAACGGCTTGTTGAAAAAATGACAAAACGGTCCATCATTTTAGGATGCCTTTTGCCGGCATCGGGCCGGCGGCCACAGCCCGGGAGGAATGAAAGAATGACCCTCATCAACATAAACCGGAGATCGCTTCTCAAGACCGGAGCCGCAATGGGCGTGGGCCTGGCGGCGCCGATGCATTTCGTCCGCGGCGCCTTTGCCCAGGACATGTCCTGCAACATGCCGACCGGCGACACCGTGACGTTCGGCTGGAACGTGCCGTTGACCGGGGCCTATGCGGATGAAGGCGCCGACGAGCTCAAGGCCTTTCAGCTTGCCGTCAAGCACCTGAACGGCGAGGGCGACGGCGGCATGGTGAAGACGATGAAGCCGACAGCCCTCAAGGGCAGCGGAGTGCTGGGCAAGAAAGTCGCCTACGTTCATGGCGATTCGCAGACCAAGTCCGATGCGGCGCGCGATGGCGCCAAGCGGATGATCGAGCGCGATGGCGCCATCATGATCTCGGGCGGCTCCTCCTCAGGTGTGGCGGTCGCCGTCCAGGGGCTGTGCCAGGAACTCGGCGTCGTCTTCATGGCCGGTCTCACCCACTCCAACGACACGACCGGCAAGGACAAGAAGCGCTACGGCTTCCGCCACTTCTTCAATGCCTATCAGTCGGGCGTGGCCTTGGCGCCGGTCATCGGCGAGGCCTACGGCAAGGATCGCCGTGCCTATCACCTGACGGCGGACTACACCTGGGGCTGGACGCAGGAGGAATCGATCAAGGCCGCGACCGAGAAGCTCGGCTGGGAGACGGTGACGGCGGTTCGCACCCCGCTCGGCGCTGCCGACTATTCGCAGTACATCACGCCGGTTCTCAATTCCGGCGCCGACGTTCTCATTCTCAACCACTACGGCAAGGACATGGTCAACTCGCTGACCCAGGCCGTGCAGTTCGGACTGCGCGACAAGGAGGTCAACGGCAAGAAGTTCGAAATCGTGGTGCCGCTCTTCTCCGAATTGATGGCGCAGGGCGCGGGCGACGCCGTGAAGGGGATCTACGGCACCGGAAACTGGGACTGGAAGCTCGATGACGAGGCCACCAAGAGGCGGCGCATACCTGCTATGTCCAGGCGCTCCTCTATGCCGATGCCTGCGAACGGGCCGGCACCTTCTTTGCGCCGGAAGTGATCAAGGCGCTCGAAGGCTTCGAGTTCGACGGAATGGGCAACGGCCCGACCCTCTACCGAGCCGAGGATCATCAGTGCTTCAAGACCTGCGTGGTGGTGCAGGGCAAGGAGGAACCGAAGGACAAGTTCGACCTGATGGAGGTCATCAAGGTCGTGCCGCGCGAGGAACTGGTCTACGACGCCGCAATGTTCGGCGGCGAATTGGGGCCATCCGATCCCAAGCAGTGCTGATCGCCGCAGTAACCGGCCGGCCGCCTGGTTGCGGCCGGCAAGTCCGGGACAGCAAGCCATTCGGGCGAGGACGATGGACGCCATACTCCTGCAGATACTGAACGGGCTCGACAAGGGCGGCGCCTATGCGCTGATCGCGCTAGGCCTCACTCTGGTCTTCGGAACTCTCGGCGTCGTGAACTTCGCGCATGGTGCCCTGTTCATGCTGGGGGCATTCTGCGCGGTCACTTTCAACAAGCTGCTCAATCTCGAGAGCATCGTTGTCGATCCCGAGCAGACGACCGCATGGGGGAGCCCGCTCGAAATCCGCACCCCGTATGTGGAGGCCTGGCTCGGCGACTTCGGCGTCTTTCTGAACGACTATTCGGTCCCGGCGTCAATCATGCTTGCAGTTCCCGTCATGCTCTTCATCGGCATCGCCATGGAGCGCGGGCTGGTCCGCCACTTCTACAAGCGGCCGCACGCCGACCAGATCCTGGTGACGTTCGGCCTGGCCATCGTCATCCAGGAAATCGTCAAGCATTTTTACGGCGCCAATCCGATTCCCCAGCCCGCTCCCGATGCATTCGGCGGCACGTTCTACGTCGGCACCCTGCTCGGCATGGGACAGACGCTCGCCTATCCGTGGTGGCGCATAATCTATCTTCTCTTCTCGCTGGCGGTAATCGGCGCGGTGTTCGCCTTCCTGCAGCTCACCACCTACGGCATGGTGGTGCGGGCCGGCATGCACGACCGGCAGACCGTGGGATTCCTCGGCATCGACATCCAGCGCCGGTTCACGGTGGTCTTTGGCCTTGCCGCGGTGGTCGCTGGCGTCGCCGGCGTCATGTACACGCCGATCCTGCCGCCCGACTATCACATGGGGATGGAATTCCTCGTGCTGTCCTTCGTGGTGGTCGTGGTCGGGGGCATGGGCTCGCTAGGCGGCGCGGTGGCCGCGGGCTTCCTGCTCGGCATCCTTCAGTCCTTCGCGTCGATGAACGAAGTCAAGTCGCTGGTTCCGGGGATCGACCACATCATCATCTACCTGGTCGCCGTGGTCGTGCTGCTGATCAGGCCACGCGGGCTGCTCGGCAAAAAAGGCGTCATGGAGGCCTGAGAAATTGTTCGGCAACGTCACCCGCAACGACTGGCTGCTCCTGACCGGCTTTGCCGCCGTCACGCTCAGCCTGCCGATCCTGCTCGAGCCGATTGGCGCAGCGTACCCCGCCATACTGCAGAAATTCTGCATTTTCGGGATCTTCGCCATCGGCTTCAATATATTGTTCGGGCTGACGGGTTACCTGTCTTTCGGGCACGCCGCGTTCCTGGGGGTCGGCTCCTATGCGGCGGTCTGGTCGTTCAAGCTTTTCACGATGAACGTGCTGCCGGCGCTCGTCATGGCGCTGGTGTTCTCGGCGCTTTTCGCGCTGCTGATCGGGTTCGTCAGCCTGCGGCGTTCCGGCATCTACTTCTCCATCCTTACCCTGGCCTTCGCCCAGATGAGCTACAATCTCGTCTATTCGGTGCTGACGCCGCTGACCAATGGCGAGACCGGACTGCAGCTGTCGATGCATGATCCCCGGATGGTCGATGCGCTGTTTGCGGAACCCGTGGCCGGCCTCCCGAGGGTCGACCTGTTCACCGTCTACATCAGCGGCGGCGGCTATGCGGGCTTTTATCTGTGCGCAGCGCTGCTGATCCTCTGCTTCTACATTGCCATGCGCATCTTCCGGTCACCGTTCGGCATGATGCTGCGGGCGATCAAGTCCAACCAGAACAGAATGCGCTACACGGGATTCGACACCCGACCCTATCTGCTGTCTGCCTTCGTCATCTCGGGGCCGAGCGGATGCAGTGGACGGCGTCCGGCGAAATCATACTGATGACCATCCTGGGCGGTGTCGGCACCCTGGTCGGCCCGGTTCTCGGCGCCGCCGTCATCAAGTATCTCGAAAACATCTTCTCCGCCTTCAGCGCATCCATGCTGCACGGCGTGTTTGACTTCCTGTCCGATGCCGTCGAGCAGCCGCTGGTATCTTTCCTGGCGCTGTTCGTCGGCGATGGCTGGAACCTGACGCTTGGCACCGTCTTCATGCTGCTGGTGATCTTCCTGCCCGGCGGCATCATGGAGGGGCTGCGGCGCCTTTGGGCACTCTTCGGCCCACCAACCGCCGAGCCCAGAAAACATGCCGCGGCGCGGCCGCAGCCCGCGGAGTAAGCCGACCATGACGCCGAAGAACGCGGTCCTCCACGTCAGCGACGTTCACA
>JAJFMR010000444.1 GCA_020696915.1 Rhizobiaceae bacterium
ACCCTGCCGCCAGACGGTGATCTTCTTCGTCCGGTGTGCCGCAACCGGCACGTAGCCCATCATGGCGAACAGTTCGCCGAGCTTTTCGGGCTGCGGATGCGCAAACTCGACGAACTCGAAGCCGTCGGTGCCTGCCGGGTTCGCCTTGCTGATCCTCGGGGGCGGAGCATCGTGCGGGAACGGACCCATGGCTCTCATCTCCTCTGCGGCGCGGTTATGTAATCTTACCTCGGCCGGCGTGCATTGTGCTTGCATTCCAACGCTCCAGATGGTCGATCGATGCATCACACGTGCATGATCGAGGTCGTTCGGGTGAACGGATCGGACCTGGACCATTTTGACCGCAAGATACTGGCGTTGCTGCAGGCGGATGGCAGGCTGTCGAACAATGACCTTTCCGGGCAGGTCAACCCGTCGCCATCGCAATGCTCTCGCCGCCGGCAGCGGCTGGAACAGGATGGCTTCATTGCCGGCTATCGGGCGGTTCTCGACCGCGACAGGCTGGGATTCTCGCTGGTCAACATCATTTCGGTGACGCTGTCGACCCACAGCCGCGACAACGCGAGGCGGTTCGCGGAACTGCTGGCCGGCCTGCCGGAAGTGCAGGAGGCGCACGCGTTGACAGGCGAGATGGACTACATCCTCAAGGTTGTGACGCCGGATCTGAAGAGCTTGTCGGAATTCGTGAGTGGTGTCCTTCTTCCGCACGAATCCGTGCAGCACGTGAAGACGGCGATCGTCCTCGAGACGCTGAAGGAAACCAGCGCGCTGCCGATATAGGCTGAGGCTCAGTTCGGTGCCGCCGCCTGCCGTGTCTTGTCCGTGCCGGGGGCCATCTGCAGTCTTTCACGAGCCAGCGTGAAAAGCTCCATCCCTTCCGAAACGCCGGCCAGCCTCTGCACGCCGATGCTGATCCAGCTCTGCGGATCGAAGGCAGCGATCTCATGCGTCACCAGCGCATCCATGCCGGTCGCCTTGGTGAGCGATTCGATCCTCGACACCTCGTTGACCGTCGGTCCGATGACCGAGAAGGTCAGACGCTCCGGAACCCCGATGTTTCCGAACATCACCTTTCCGGTGTTCAGCCCTATTCCGAACCGCAGCGCGATGAGGCCCTGCTCGGCCCGTTGTTCGTTGAGCGCGTCGCGGGCGCCGATGACGTCCCGAAGCGCTCCGGTGGCGGCCCGGATGGCGACCTGCTGCTGAATGGCGTCCTGAAAGGGAAAGATCGCAAGAACGCCGTCGCCGATGAAGTCCAGGACCTCGCCGCCCGCCTTGATGATCAGCCCTGCCGTGGTATCGAAATAGACGTTGAGCAACTGGATGTAGTCGCGGCCTGGCATGGTGTCGGCCAGCGCGGTGGAATTTCGCAGATCGTTGTACCAGACCACGGCCTGGGTCTCCTGACCGTCGCCGCGCCGGATCGAGCCGGCGAGCACCCGGCTGCCGGCTTCCCGTCCCAGATAGGTCTCAGAGATGTTGCGGGCGATCCGCGTCTGGATAACCGTCTTGCAGGCGACGGCGAAACGGCGCTGGATCTTCTGCAGCGCCTCGAGCTCCTCGTTGGTGAAGCCGCCCTGCCGGTCCGCCGCCCACGTCACCAGAATGCCCATCTGTCCGGTGGTGGCATTGTCGTTCCTGATCGACAGCGCCGTCCTGACGACGAAGTAGTCGGTCATTCCCTGCTCGGCCAGTTCCACTACCACCGGAAAATCGAGGACCTTGTCTTCGCCCTCGAGCTTGCGCCGAAGCACGGTCACGTCATTGTCGAACATGTACTTCATGGGGCTGCGCAGCCAGGCGTCGGATTCGGTCTCCTGATGCCTGAACTGCTCGAACTCGGTGAGCTTTCCTCGCGCCCACAGGATCGTCTCGGCCTGAAAGAGGGGATGCAGCGTCGGCCAGGTCAGCCGTGCCCGGGCGACCGGGATGCCGACCGCATGCAGCCGGTGGCACAGGCCCTCGAACATTTCGACTATGTCGGGCTGGCTCAGCGCCTGATCGATGAGCCATTCGTTGATTCCGTTCACCAGGGTCCGATCGGTCATGGGGCCTTTCCCGACATGGTTGACGAGGCAAGAGACATCATTTGGAGTGGCGGCCGCCGATTTTTAAGTGCAGTTTCGAAATGGGCGGATGGTTTTCTCGCGACGACCGGTGTCTCCTGACAGTTTCGGCATGTCGCGCAGCACGGAATGATTGCCAGGTGGTCGCGGAAACGGCGGATTTCACGAGACGTCTGCCGGTCGGCGCCGAGTTCAGCACCGTGCTCGAAGACGCGCTCTACCACCCCGTGCCTGCCGACTGGCTGATTGCCGTCAGCGACGTCGTCGGCTCCCGCAAGGCGATAGCCGCAGGCGGCTACAAGGCCGTCAACATGGCCGGCGTCGCGATGATAGGCGCGCTGATGAATGCCCTGAAAACCCAGGATCTGCCATTCATCTTCGGCGGTGACGGCGCCGCCATCGTCTGCGCTCCGTCGGACAGGGATGTCGTCGCCGACACCCTGGCCAGCACCGTCGCGTGGGTGAGGGACGACCTTGGCCTGACGCTGCGTGCCGCCCTGGTGCCGGTTTCCGTGGTGCGCGAAAAGGGCTTCGACGTCCTGGTCCAGGCCACGAGAATATCGGAGGCCGTCAACAATTACGCGTTTCGGGGCGGCGGAATTTCCTGTGCCGAGGCGTTGATGAAGGCGGGTGAGTTTGCGGTTCCGGCGGCAGCGCCGGGCGCCAGGCCCGACCTTACCGGGCTGTCCTGCCGCTGGTCGCCGATAAGTGCGCAAGGCCGCAGCGTCGTGTCGATCATCATCGAAGCAGGCCGGAGCGGCGCTGCCGGCTTTCCTGACAGGGCCGTCAGGCTTCTCCATCTTGCCGGCATGAGTGGCGGCCGCTCCGGCTCGCCGGCACGCGGCGGAGGCCTCAACCTGTCCTGGCCGCCTCGGGACATCGAACTCGAGGCGAAGGCGACGCGGGGCGCCGGATCATTGCTGCGCCGTAAGCTCGGCCTTTACGCCAGCACCCTGTTTGCCTGGTTTCTGTTCGCGACCGGCATCCCGGTCGGCGCCTTCGACCCGAAACGCTACAGGCAATTTACTTCTCTCAACACCGACTATAGAAAATTTCAGGACGGGTTGCGCATCAC
>JAJFMR010000061.1 GCA_020696915.1 Rhizobiaceae bacterium
CATCATCATCCATTCGCTGACCAAGTTCATCGGCGGCCACGGCAATTCCATGGGCGGCATGATCGTCGACGGCGGCACCTTCGACTGGTCGAAATCCGGTAACTATCCCATGCTGTCGGAACCGCGCCCGGAATATGGCGGCGTCGTGCTCCACGAGACTTTTGGCAATTTCGCTTTCGCAATTGCCTGCCGCGTGCTCGGGCTTCGCGACATCGGACCGGCCATCTCCCCTTTCAACGCCTTCCTGATTCTCAACGGCTGCGAGACGCTGCCGCTGCGCATGCAGCGCCATTGCGACAATGCCATGACCGTTGCCGGCTGGCTTTCGGGCCATCCGGAAGTCGCCTGGGTGCGCTATCCCGGGCTGCCCGGCGACAGGAACCATGCGCTTCAGAAGCGCTACTCTCCGCTCGGCGCCGGCTCCGTGTTCACCTTCGGCCTGAAGGGCGGCTACGAAGCCGGCATCAAATTCGTGGAATCGCTCGAAATGTTCTCGCATCTGGCCAATCTCGGCGACACCCGTTCGCTGGTCATCCACCCGGCTTCGACCACCCACCGGCAGCTGTCGGACGAGCAGAAGATCGCCGCGGGCGCCGGACCGGACGTGGTCAGGCTGTCCATAGGCATCGAGGAGGTCAACGACATCGTTGCGGATCTCGAGCAGGCACTGGCGAAAATATGAGCGGGGCGACCGCTTTCGTCCCTGTCGGCATCGCGGGCATCGGGCCGGAGCGCAGCGCGCCTCCGGCCAACCGGGTGATCTCCGGTGAGCCCCGGTTCACGACCTGGAACGTGGAAGAGAGAGACGGCCTGTTCGCCGGAATTTGGGAAGCCACTTCCGGAAAATGGCGAATCGTCTACGAGGAATGGGAGTTCTGCCACATCCTGGCTGGCGTTTCGGTGATCGAAGAGGACGGCGGCGCCGCGCGCATCGTCCGGCCCGGCGACAGCTTCGTGCTACGGCCGGGTTTTACGGGAAGCTGGGAAGTCGTCGAGACGACGCGCAAGGCGTATGTGATCCGACTTTAGCAGAGCCTGGGCACCCGGGGTCCGCTCCCCGGCAATGCCGTTTGAGGCTGCTTTTCCCCGGTCCACGGCAGCGGCCGGGCTGCACCGAGCGCTTCATCCGCGAGGTTGGGCGCAGGCCGGCCCCGGTTGCAAACCGCGCCGTCGGCGTGTTGAAATGATCTTCGGGCAGAGCGGAGGTGTCGTGGCGTGGAGAAGGGCAGGGATCTCGACGAAGGGTCGGAGGAGTTGCCGCCGGCCGCTTCGCAGTCCCACGACAGTCGCCCGCGGCTGAAGCAGGACCCTCATGCCACCCGCGAGCCGCGCGAGAACGTCCTCGAAGTGGCGATCGGGCGGGAAGTCCGCGCCCGCCGCAGGAAACTGGGCATCACGGTCGCCGATCTGGCGGCAGCGACCAACATTTCGCTCGGCATGCTGTCCAAGATCGAGAACGGCAATACGTCGCCGTCGCTGACCACGCTGCAGTCCCTGTCGCACGCGCTCGGCGTGCCGATCACAGCCTTCCTCCGCCGTTTCGAGGAAGAGCGGAGCGTCGTGTTCGTGAAGGCGGGAGAGGGTGTGGACGTGGAGCGGCGCGGCACCAGGGCCGGCCATCAATATGCTTTGCTCGGCCATCTCGGCGCCAACCTCAGCGGCGTCGTCGTCGAGCCGTATCTGATCGCGCTGACACGGGAATCGGACATCTTCCCGACGTTCCAACATGGCGGCGTTGAATTCCTCTACATGCTGGAAGGCGAGGTCGTCTATCGGCACGGCGATCGCGAGTTCAGGATGCTGCCGGGGGACAGCCTGTTCTTCGATGCCGACGCGCCGCACGGCCCAGCCGAGCTGACGCGGCTGCCGATCCGGTATCTCTCGATCATTTGCTATCCGCAGAGCGGCAATGGCGACGGATAGAGGCAAGCTGGTGCTTCCTGTGATGAAAATTTAATTCATCACAGTTGAGTTGTTCCCGATCCGCTGTTAGGATGCCCACAGGCAACCAGAGCGAGGTTCGCGCCATGTGCGGCATTGTCGGTTTGTTTCTCAAGGATCGTTCGCTGGAGCCGAAGCTCGGCGCCATGCTCTCGGAGATGCTGGTGTCGCTCAGCGATCGCGGGCCCGACAGCGCGGGCATCGCCATCTACGGCGAAGAGAGGGACGGCTTCGGCAAGATCACCGTGCAGTCGCCGGAACCGGGCAAGGACTTCCGGGCGCTGGAAGCCGACCTTTCCGGCGAGACCGGCGTTCCGGTAAAGGTGACGGTGCGCTCCACGCATGCGGTGATCGAACTGCCTCTCGACCGCATCGAGGAGGCAAGATCGGCGCTCGCCCGGTTGCGGCCCGGAATGCGGATCATGGGCACCGGCCAGGTCGTGGAGATCTACAAGGAAGTCGGCCGACCCGAGGAAGTGGCCGACCGCTTCGCCCTCGCCGGAATGAGGGGCTCGCATGGCATCGGCCACACGCGGATGGCCACCGAATCGGCGGTGACCACCATGGGAGCGCACCCGTTTTCGACCGGCGCCGACCAGTGCCTGGTGCACAATGGATCGCTTTCGAACCACAACAACGTCCGCCGTGAGCTCGTCCGGGAAGGCATGACCTTCGAAACCGAGAACGACACCGAAGTCGCCGCCGCCTATCTCACCTCGCAGATGGCCCATGGCAAGGATCTCGGCGCCTCGCTGGAGGGCGCGCTCGAGGATCTGGACGGATTCTTCACATTCGTCGTCGGCACCAGGAACGGTTTTGGCGTGGTGCGCGATCCGATCGCCTGCAAGCCGGCGGTGCTCGCCGAAACGGACCAGTATGTCGCCTTCGGCTCGGAGTATCGCGCGCTCGCCGGCCTGCCCGGCATCGACCAGGCCAAAGTCTGGGAGCCCGAGCCGTCCACCGTCTATTTCTGGGAGCATTGAATGCACGCGCCGAATCTTGCGGAAGCCAGCTACACCCAGGTCGTCGACCTTTCCAAGACATCGGTCCGGGAGCTCAACCAGGCGCTTCACGACCTCCATCCGGGGTCGAACCACACGGCCTGGGACGTGCTCAATCCGGGCGGCAACCACGCGCTCGCCGCCGGAGTCGAGCAGCCGGTCGGCATCGATGTTCGCGGCAGCGTCGGCTATTACTGCGGCGGCATGAACCAGAACGCGGCAATCACCATCCATGGCTCGGCCGGGCCCGGCGTCGGCGAGAACATGATGTCGGGGTCGATCGTCGTGAAGGGCGATGCCAGCCAGTATGCCGGCGCCACCGGCCGCGGCGGCCTCCTCGTCATCGAGGGGAACGCGTCCTCGCGATGCGGCATTTCGATGAAGGGCATCGACATCGTGGTGTTCGGCAATATCGGCCACATGTCCGCCTTCATGGCGCAATCGGGCAATCTGGTGGTGCTCGGCGATGCCGGGGACGCCCTCGGCGATTCGATCTACGAGGCCCGCCTTTTCGTGCGCGGCGCGGTCAAGAGCCTGGGCGCCGACTGCATCGCAAAGGAGATGCGGCCCGAGCACCTGACGCTGCTGCAGGACCTGCTCGACCGTTCCGGCGTGCGCGGCGTCAAGCCGGAAGAGTTCAAGCGCTACGGCTCCGCCCGCCAGCTCTACAATTTCAACATCGACAATGCCGACGCCTACTGAGGTCAACCAGCGATGACTTACCACAATCCGCCGACCACGCCGCGGAAGTCGGCGACCTTCGACGATTACACTCTGTCGGAAATCCGGCGCGCCGCAGTCACCGGCATCTATGACATCCGCGGCGGCGGGGCCAAGCGCAAGGTGCCGCACTTCGACGATCTGCTTTTCCTCGGCGCCTCCATTTCGCGCTATCCCCTCGAGGGCTATCGCGAGCGTTGCGACACCAGTGTCGTGCTCGGGACCCGCCATGCGAAGAAGCCGATAGAGCTCAAGATTCCGATCACCATCGCCGGCATGAGCTTCGGCTCGCTTTCGGCTCCCGCCAAGGAGGCGCTCGGCCGCGGCGCCACGCTGTCGGGAACCTCGACCACCACCGGCGACGGCGGCATGACTGAAGAGGAGCGCGGACACTCCAGGACGCTCGTCTACCAGTATCTGCCCTCCCGTTACGGCATGAATCCGCGCGACCTGCGCCGCGCCGACGCCATCGAGGTGGTCGTCGGCCAGGGCGCCAAGCCGGGCGGCGGCGGCATGCTGCTGGGACAGAAGATCTCCGACCGCGTCGCCGAGATGCGGACGCTGCCAAAGGGCATCGACCAGCGCTCCGCCAGCCGGCATCCCGACTGGACCGGTCCCGACGATCTCGAGATCAAGATCATGGAGCTGCGCGAAATCACCGACTGGGAAAAGCCGATCTACGTGAAGATCGGCGGCGCCCGGCCATACTACGACACCGCATTGGCGGTGAAGGCCGGAGCCGACGTCGTCGTGCTCGACGGCATGCAGGGCGGAACCGCCGCGACCCAGGAGGTTTTCATCGAGAATGTCGGCCAGCCGACGCTCGCCTGCCTGCGCCCCGCGGTAAGGGCCCTCCAGGAGCTCGGCATGCACCGCAAGGTGCAGCTGATCGTGTCCGGCGGAATCCGCAGCGGAGCCGACGTCGCCAAGGCGCTCGCACTGGGAGCCGACGCGGTGTCGATCGGCACGGCGGCGCTGGTGGCGCTCGGCGACAATGATCCTCGCTGGGAGCGCGACTACGAGCAGCTCGGCACGACGGCCGGCTCCTACGACGACTGGCACGAAGGCAAGGACCCCGCCGGCATAACCACCCAGGATCCGGAATTGATGAAACGGGTCGACCCGATCGCCGCCGGACGCCGTTTGGCGAATTACCTGAAAGTCATGACGCTGGAGGCACAGACGATCGCCCGCGCCTGCGGCAAGAACCATGTCCACAACCTCGAGCCCGAGGACCTCTGCGCCCTCACCATCGAGGCGGCGGCCATGGCCGGCGTGCCGCTGGCAGGAACCGACTGGATACCGGGCAGGAACGGGTTCTGACGAACGCCACCACGGGGACGGAAACGAGGAAATGGGAGTGAGCGATGGGAACTGCCTTTGAGGGAAGCTTGAAACAGGACGCGCGGGAGGATCTCGCGGAGTTCGCGAAGCTGAACAAGATCAAGTACTTCATGATCTCCTACACCGACCTGTTCGGTGGGCAGCGTGCCAAGCTCGTTCCCGCACAGGCCATCGCCGACATGCAGAAGGATGGTGCGGGCTTCGCCGGGTTCGCCACCTGGCTCGATCTCACGCCGGCCCATCCCGATATGCTTGCCGTGCCGGATCCTGCCTCCGTCATTCAGCTTCCCTGGAAGCCGGAAGTCGCCTGGGTTGCGTCCGACTGCATCATGGACGGCAAGCTCGTGGAGCAGGCGCCCCGCAACACGCTGAAGCGGGTGATGTCGGCGGCGGCTGCCGAAGGCTGCTACATGAAGAGCGGTGTGGAAGCGGAGTTCTTTCTAGTCACCCGTGACGGCAAGGCGATATCGGATTCCGCCGATACCGCGTCCAAGCCCTGTTACGACCAGCAGGCGGTGATGCGCCGCTACGACGTCATCGCGGAAATCTGCGACTACATGCTGGAACTCGGCTGGGGCGCCTATCAGAACGATCACGAGGACGCCAACGGCCAGTTCGAGATGAACTGGGCCTTCGATGACGTGCTCGCCACCGCCGACAAGCACTCCTTCTTCAAGTTCATGGTCCGCTCGATCGCCGAAAAGCACGGCTTGCGCGCGACCTTCATGCCGAAGCCCTTCCAGGGCCTTACCGGCAACGGCTGCCACATGCACATCTCGGTCTGGGACCAGGAAGGCAGGACCAACGTCTTCGCCGACAACGGCATGGAACTCGGGCTCTCGTCACGCGGCCGGCACTTCCTGGGCGGCATCATGCGCCATGCGTCCGCACTTGCCGCAATCACCAATCCGACGGTGAACTCCTACAAGCGCATCAATGCTCCCCGCACCATCTCGGGAGCCACCTGGGCGCCGAACTCGGTGACCTGGACAGGCAACAACCGGACTCACATGGTGCGTGTGCCGGGACCGGGCCGTTTCGAGCTCAGGCTGCCCGATGGCGCCGCCAACCCCTATCTGATGCAGGCCGTGGTCCTGGCAGCGGGTGTCAACGGCATGCGCAGCAAGGCCGACCCGGGCCAGAGGAGCGATATCGACATGTACAAGGACGGGCACACCGTCACCCATGGCGCCAAGCTGCCGCTCAACCTCCTCGATGCGTTGCGCGAGTTCGACGCCGACAGCGAACTGAAGGCGGCCTTGGGCGAGGAGCTCTCGGCCGCCTACCTGAAGCTGAAGCATCAGGAGTGGAACGCCTACGCTTCCCATTTCACGCAGTGGGAAGTCGACAACACGATGGACATCTAGGGGCGCCGGAAGGCGGCCGTCCAGGAACACAGATGCGGTACTCGATACTCTCGCTAGCCCGCGGCGCGCTCGCCGGACACCGCAACTGGCCGCGCGCCTGGCGTGACCCGTCGCCGAAGCGGCGCTACGACGTGGTGGTGATCGGCGGCGGCGGCCATGGTCTCGCCACCGCCTTCTATCTTGCGCGCGAGTTCGGAATCAGGAACGTCGCCGTGCTGGAGAAGGGATGGATCGGCTCGGGGAATGCCGGCCGCAACACTACCATCATCCGGTCCAACTACCTGCTGCCCGGCAACATCGGCTTCTACGAGCTGTCCATGAAGCTCTGGGAGCGGATCGAGCAGGATCTCAACTACAACGCCATGGTCAGCCAGCGCGGCGTCATCAACCTCTACCATTCGGACGGGCAGCGCGACGCCTTCGCGCGCCGCGGCAACGCGATGCGCATCAACGGCATCGACGCCGAGCTGCTCGATCTGGCGGCGCTCCGCAAGATGCTGCCCTTCCTCAATTACGACCATGCCCGCTTTCCGGTGATGGGCGGCCTCCTGCAGCGCCGCGGCGGAACCGCCAGGCACGATGCCGTCGTCTGGGGGTATGCCCGCGCCGCCGACCGGCTGGGCGTGGACATCATCCAGAATTGCGAAGTCACGGGCTTCGTCCGGGAGAACGGCCGCATCACCGGCGTCGAGACGACGCGGGGAGAAATCGGCGCCGCCAAAGTCGGCATGGCGGTTGCGGGCAACAGCTCGCGCGTCGCCGCCATGGCAGGGATGAAGCTGCCGATCGAGAGCCATGTGCTGCAGGCCTTCGTCTCGGAGGCGATCAAGCCGCTGCTGCCGGGCGTGCTGACCTTCGGCGCCGGACATTTTTACGTCAGCCAGTCGGACAAGGGCGGTCTGGTGTTCGGCGGAGATATCGACGGCTACAACTCCTACGCGCAACGCGGCAACATGCCGGTGATGGAAGACGTCTGCGAAGGCGGCATGGCGATCATGCCGATGATCGGGCGGGTGCGGCTCCTGCGTCAGTGGGGCGGCATCATGGACATGTCGATGGACGGCTCGCCGATCATCGACCGGACGCCGCTGGACGGGCTCTATCTCAATGCCGGCTGGTGCTATGGCGGCTTCAAGGCGACGCCTGCCTCGGGTCTGGTCTTCGCGCATCTCATGGCTCGCGACGAGACCCATCCCGAGGCGCGGCGCTTCCGGCTGGACCGCTTCAGGCGCGGCGCCATGATCGACGAAAAAGGGCAGGGCGCCCAACCCAATCTGCACTGACGGGACGGACGAAGAAATGCGCATCCCATGTCCCTTCTGCGGCGAACGGGAGTCCGGCGAGTTCAGCTATCTGGGCGACGCCGCGCCGCGCCGCCCCTCCTATTCGGCGGAAGCAGCCGAGATTGCGGCGCCAGTCGCGGACGCCTTCTATGAGTATGTCTACCTGCGCGACAATCGGGCGGGCGAGATGCGGGAGTACTGGTACCACGGCGGCGGCTGCCGGGCCTGGCTGATTGCCAGCCGCGATACGCTGACCCACGAATTCCGAACGGTCGAGCCCGCGGCCGGGGCCGGTGCACGCCCCACCTCCGTGGAGCGACCGTGATGGCCGATCTGACCCATTCCCCGGCGCTGGAGCGCTCACGTCCGCTCGAGCGGGGGAACCCGACGGCAGCGACATCGCAGCCAAACCGGCTCGCCGCCGGTGGGCTGATCGACCGCTCGCTGCCGCTTTCGTTCACCTTCGACGGGCATCGGATGGAAGGCTACGGCGGCGACACGCTGGCTTCCGCGCTCGTGGCGAACGGGGTGCGTCTCGTCGGCCGTTCCTTCAAGTACCACCGGCCGCGCGGTATTTTCACGGCCGGCCCCGAGGAGCCGAGCGCGCTGGTCGAGCTGCGCGGCGGCGCCCATCGCGAGCCCAACACCAAGGCGACCATGGTGGAGCTTCACGAGGGGCTGGACGCCGCGAGCCAGAACCGCTGGCCATCTCTGCGCTACGACGTGGGCGCGGTGAACTCGCTGCTGTCGCCATTTTTCGTCGCGGGTTTCTACTACAAGACGTTCATGTGGCCGGCGAGGTTCTGGGAGACGCTCTACGAGCCTCTCATTCGCCGTGCCGCCGGTCTCGGGCGCGCGAGCGGCGTGGCCGATCCCGACCACTACGAGAAGGCATGGGCACATTGCGATGTGCTGGTTGCCGGCGGCGGCCCCGCCGGTCTGTCGGCAGCCCTTGCCGCAGGTCGGGCCGGCGCAAGGGTGATCCTGTGCGACGACGGTTCGCTTCCGGGTGGACGGCTGTTGTCGGAGGACTTCGAGATCGGCGGCCGTTCCGCTGTCGACTGGGCGAGGGATGCCGTCACCGAGCTCGCATCGCTGACCAACGTTCGCCTGATGATGCGCACCTCGGTGTTCGGCGTCTATGACGGTGGGACCTATGGTGCGCTGCAGCGGGTCGCCGACCACCTGCCGGCGCCGCCGCGCCATCAGCCACGCCAGCGCCTGTGGCGGATCGTCGCCAGACGCTGCGTGGTTGCCGGCGGCGCCATCGAACGCCCGATCGTCTTTCCGGGCAACGACCGACCCGGCGTCATGATGGCTTCGGCGGTGCGCACCTATGTGAACCGCTTCGGGGCGCTGCCGGGGCGTCAGGTCGCCGTCTTCACCAACAATGACGATGGCTGGCGGACGGTCGAGACGGTCCGGCGCGCCGGCGCCGAGATCGCCGCGGTGATCGATCCGCGCGGCAGGGTGCCCGAGCGTCATCGGGCAAGTGCCGCGCGCGTGCCTTTCATCGCTGGCATGGTGACGAAGGCGAAAGGCGGGGCCGCCGGCCTGCGCGAAATCGAAGTGACGGCAAACGACGGCAGCAGGCGGACGATCGCCGCCGATTGCCTCGCCGTGTCAGGCGGCTGGAACCCCGACCTCGGACTGTCGAGCCATCAGCGCGGCCGGCCGGCCTGGCGTGACGACATAGCCGCATTTGTTCCCGGCAGGTGCCCGCCCGGAATGAGCGTCGCCGGCGCGGCGAACGGCGCACTGTCACTGGCGGCGGCCCTTCGGGAGGGCCATGACGCCGGCCGCACGGCGGCCGTCGACTGCGGTGCTCGAGGGGCAACCGGCGACGCGCCGGAGACCGGTGATGCGAGCGATGGCTTCTCGATCAGGCCGCTCTGGCATGTGAAGGCGGCCGGCAAGGCATTCGTCGATCTCCAGCATGATGTCACGGCTGCCGACATCCAGCTCGCCGCGCGCGAGGGCTTCGATTCGGTCGAGCACCTGAAGCGTTACACCACGCTCGGCATGGCGACCGACCAGGGCAAGACGTCGAACGTCAACGGTCTCGCCATCCTTGCCGAGGCGCGCGGCAAGACGATCCCGGAAACCGGCACCACGATCTACCGTCCGCCGCATGTGCCGGTGGCGATCGCTGCCTTCGCCGGGCACAATCGCAACGAGAACTTCCATGCGGTCCGCCTGCCGCCGTCGCACCACTGGGCGGCCCGCCGTGGCGCGGTTTTCGTGGATGTCGGCCTCTGGAAGCGGGCGCAGTGGTATCCGGTTGCCGGTGAGACGGACTGGCTGCAGTCGGTCAGCCGCGAGGTGCGCGCGGTGCGCGGCGGTGTGGGCTTCTGCGACGTCTCGACGCTCGGCAAGATCGACGTGCATGGCAGCGACGCCGGGGTTTTCCTCGACCGGGTCTACGTCAACACTTTTTCCACCCTCGCCGTCGGCAAGGCGCGCTACGGTCTGATGCTGCGCGAGGACGGCCTCGTCATGGACGACGGCACCACTTCGAGGCTGGCCGAACACCACTATTTCGTGACGACGACCACGGCCAAGGCCGGGCCGGTGATGCAGCATCTCGAATTCTGCCGCCAGGTGTTGTGGCCCGAACTCGACGTGCAGCTGAGTTCGGCGACGGACCAGTGGGCGCAGTTCTCCATCGCCGGGCCACGCACGCGCGATCTCCTGCGCAAGCTGGTCGAGCCGTCCGAGGATCTTTCCAACGAAGGCTTTCCGTTCATGGGCGCCCGCGAGGTCCGGCTGCGGGGGGGCATGCCCGCCCGGCTGTTCCGGATATCGTTCTCGGGCGAACTGGCATTCGAGCTGGCCGTGCCGGCGCTCCATGGAGAAGCGCTCGCCGACAATCTCATGGCGGTCGGCGGTGAGTTCGGCGTCGTACCTTACGGCACCGAGGCCCTCGGTGTCATGCGCATCGAGAAAGGTCATGTCGCCGGTCCCGAACTGAACGGCATGACGACGGCGGGCGACCTCGGCTTTGAAAGGATGATGTCGCGCAAGAAGGACTATGTCGGGCGCGTCATGGCCGGCCGCGAGGAACTGCTGCGGGCCGACCGGCAGGTGGTGACCGGCATCAGGCCGGTCGACCGGCAGCGGCGGCTGCGCTCGGGCGCGCATCTCATCCGGAGCGGCGCAGCGCCGGGGCCGCTGACCGACGAGGGTTATGTCACATCAGTCTGCTTCTCGCCGATGCTGGAGCAGTGGATCGGGCTGGGTCTGGTGACAAGCGGACGTGAGCGGCACGGGGAAATCGTGCGGGCTCATGATCCGCTGCGCGGCGAGGACTACGAGGTGGAGCTCTGCAATCCCGTCTTCTACGATCCGGAAGGAGGACGCCAGCGTGCCTGAGCTTGCCTGGAC
>JAJFMR010000445.1 GCA_020696915.1 Rhizobiaceae bacterium
TCGCGGATGACGCCGGAAATACGGTGTGGCGCGTGGCGGCGGCGGATGGGTCGGTCACGCCCAGCCCCGTCGCCTCGGATCCGGTCTCCACGGCCGCTACCGGGGATGCTGCGGGAGCAGACGCACCAGCACCTGCTGCAGATGCAGAGCCCGCCCCCGGAGGTGCACCGCTCCCGGCTGCCGGCGAGGAAACTGCAGCCGAGCAGGAACCGGCGGCGTCGCCGGACGGTGCTGCGCCACCGCAGCCATCACCTACGGAACTCGCACCGGCGGTGCTGCCGGAAGCCGCGGTGCAGGATGGTTCGACCCCGCAGGGCCAGTAGGAACGCGCTTGAAATGGCCGGCCCCACCGCTACGGAGCGCCCGCTACCGCGCCGACGACGGCCGTGGCCAAGGCGAAAAGATCGACCTCGCCGTCGAGCTTCAGCCGGTCGCCATTGATTTCGATCCGCAGTTTCGAAGGCTTCGATGCGCCTTGTCGTTGCAATTCGGCGAGGATCGCCTCGCTCACCTTGTCTTCCAGCATCCTTCACTCCTTCACTACCATTGAGATTTCCGGAACCCGCCGGCGCGAGTGACGGCGGCACAGGCGTCTTTAACTCGCGGATCGCAAGGCAAGCGCCTTTATTCCTGCTCGGGCCGGATGAGGGTGAGGCCGGACTCCGGGTCATGCCGCTTGCGCAGGTGGGTGGGCGGCTCGGTGAGCACGATTTCGAGCGTGGGACGCGCACGCCCCTCGACGAGGTGGCCGGCAAGGGCGGTGCCGTCGCGCCTTCCGAGAACGGCGTGGATGTGGATGGCGCGATCGCCATCCGGCGTCAGCGCGACGTCGCCGTTCAAGGAAGCGACTTCCACCTGCTCGTCCACCGGGATCTTCACATACGCCTTCTTGTCCCAGTCGAAGTATGCCAGCGCGGCGCTGCTGAACGCCCCGATCCCCGAGAACTGGGCGGCGGAAAGCCCTTCCGCGTTGGCGAAACTCTCGAGACAGGCCATGACCTCGTCACCCGTTTCGAGCACCAGGGCGAAAGTACGCATGCCGCCGTTTTCAGCGAGCAGCCTAGCCTGCATCGAAGCACTCCTGCACAGTCCATTCAGCCGCGTTTGGCCGCACGGCCCGCTGGCAGCCAGGGGATGTGCGGCCCTGGCGTCAGTCTTCGGCCTTCTCGCCCTCAGGCGTGATCAGGTACCATTCGGCCCCGAACTCCTCGATGTCGTGCCCCTTGGTCTCGCCCGGTCCGCTATCCTCTACGAAATAGTAAAGCGGCCAGCCGTTGTACGTGACCATCATCTGTCCCTGATGTGCGACGGTGCCAAGCTTCGCAGCATCTGCCATTTCGCCTGCCTGGGGTTCGCCTTCGGCGTAGAAGGGCGGCCAGCGGGCGAGACATTCGCCGGAACAGGAGACCTGAGCCTCCGCGCCGCCTTGTCCTTGCGTGTCGGACTCGAAGAGGTAGAGCGCGCGGCCGTCGCCGTCGGTGAGATATCGACCGTGGTCCGTGCTCTCGGCAACCTTCACGTCAGTGGCATCCTGGCCCGATGCGGGGGACCCGATGAGCAGGAGCGCAGCAACGACTGCATAAATACTCTGATGGTGGTCCATGGGCGTTCCTCCTGATGCTCGTCGACCAAACGCAAATGGCGCGGCTTTGTTTCCTGTCCTTCAACGACTCGACGAGCATCGGGCGGACGCAGCAATGCGCGTTCTCCCGCCACCGCCGGCTTTTTGACTCGAGCCAGCCGTCTCGCTAGATCAGCGGCTTCACGATTGGACGAACGTATTGACCGACTACGAGCATCGCCTGGCAATCGCCCCGATGATGGACTGGACGGACCGGCATTGCCGGTACTTCCATCGCCAGCTGACGCGCTGTGCGTTGCTCTATACCGAAATGGTGGTTGCCGACGCGGCGATCCGCGGTGCCCGCCAGCGGCTGCTCGGTTTCGATCCGGCCGAGCATCCCGTGGCCCTGCAGCTCGGTGGCGCCGATCCGCAGAAGCTCGCCGAGGCGGCCCGCATCGGCGCGGATTTCGGCTACGACGAGATCAATTTGAACGTCGGTTGCCCGTCCGATCGCGTGCAGTCGGGAACATTCGGCGCCTGCCTGATGAAGACGCCGGCCCTGGTCGCCGACTGCGTGGCATCGATGAAGGCTGCCGTGGCGGTGCCGGTCACCGTGAAATGCCGGATCGGCGTCGATGACCAGGATCCGGAAGCGGCGCTCGACGCGATTGCCAATGGCGTCTTCGCCGCAGGTGCCGATGCCCTCTGGGTGCATGCGCGCAAGGCGTGGCTGCAAGGCCTCTCGCCGAAGGAAAACCGCGACCTGCCGCCGCTCGATTACAAACGGGTCTACCGGCTGAAGCGGAGGCTGCCGGACCGCTTCATCGGCATCAATGGCGGCATCGCAACGCTGGACGAGGCATTTCTTCATCTTGACCATGTGGACGGCGCCATGCTCGGCCGGGCCGCGTACCAGACACCGGCCATCCTCGCCGGCCTGGACGCCAGGATGGGTGGCGCATCGGGGGCAAGCTTCGACCCCGCAACCCTGATCGACGCGATGGTGGACTATGCGGCGCGCCACATCGAGAAAGGCGGACGGCTGGCCAATGTCACGCGCCACATGGTCGGTCTGTTCCACGGCCTGCCCGGGGCGCGCCGTTACCGGCAGATGCTGTCGACGGACGCGACTCAGCCGGGCGCTTCGACCGAAATTCTCCGGCGGGCCTTTGCCGCAATCGATTTCGAGACTTCGCTGCAGGCGGCCTGAGCCGCATCTGCTTCCTTCCCGGCCCGATGCCCAGTCCCGCTTGGGCCTCTCGTGGAGATCGCATGCCGATCGATATGGATTGGTATCAATTCGCCGGCTTTGCAGTCGCGATCGCTGCCTCGGGCGTGGTGTCGGGACTGCTTGCCGGCCTTTTCGGGATCGGCGGCGGCGCCGTCGTCGTGCCTGTGCTGTTCCAGCTGTTCGCTGTCTTCGGCGTCGACCATAGCGTCACCATGCACCTTGCGGTCGGTTCCTCGCTCGCCATCATAGTTCCGACGGCGATCCGATCGCTGCGGGCCCACAGAGCACGCGGGATGGTCGACACGCGGCTGCTGCACTCGCTCCGGATTGCCGTCCCGGCCGGATCCGTGGCGGGCCGCAATCGGCATCGGCGTCGGCTTCTTCTCGACGCTCATGGGGATTGGCGGCGGCATCATGAACAACACCTTCATGACGCTTTACGGACGTCCTCTCCACCAGGCCGTGGCGACCTCCTCGGGCATCGGCCTGCTCATCGCCCTGCCCGGGGCGATCGGCTATCTGTGGGCCGGCTGGGGTAATCCCGAACTGCCACCCGGGTCGACGGGCTTCGTCAACTGGATCGCCGTCGGGCTGATCGTCCCGATCGCCCTCGTCGTGACGCCCCATGGCGTCGGCATCGCCCACCGGCTTTCCAGAAGGACGCTCGAGACCGGCTTCGGGCTCTTTTGCCTGATCGTTTCGGCACGTTTCTTTGTCAGCCTTGCCTGAGCCGACGTAGGTGGATCCGCAGCCCGTGCCGCGACGTTGTCGTGCGGAGAGTCCGACATGAGCTACGCACAGGCCGAACTTTTTCCCTTGCCCGGCAACCTTCCCGAAGGCTTTGCCTACCGGCCTGACATGCTGACACGCGAGCAGGGAAGCGAACTCGTGGGTCGCTTGCGCGAACTCGATCTGAAGCCGTTCGAGTTCCAGGGCTACGCGGGCAACCGCCGTGTCGCCTCGTTTGGCCTGTCCTATGACTTCGCCGCGGCTGCATTGCGGGAAGGAAAGCCAATTCCGGTCTTCCTGTTGCCGCTTCGCGAGAAGGCGGCAAGCTTTGCCGGCCTCAAGCCTGCCCTGTTGCCGCACGTCCTGGTAACCGAATACCGGCCCGGCGCCGGCATCGGCTGGCACCGGGACCGCCCCCACTTCGTGGTTGTCATCGGCATATCACTGGTTTCGGAATGCCGCTTCCGGCTGCGGCGCCGCGCCGGAAGCCGGTGGGAGCGCGTGTCGCTCATGCTCGCGCCGGGATCGATCTATCTCCTGCGCGGGCCCGCACGCCGGGAATGGGAGCACAGCATTCCGCCCGGCGAGCATCTTCGCTATTCGGTGACTTTCA
>JAJFMR010000446.1 GCA_020696915.1 Rhizobiaceae bacterium
CTCGTCTCGATGCTGCACGCGCTGGTGACCGAAAGCGACCGCCGCGTCTTCTTCGTTCATGCGTGCGACGACGGTGACGTGCATGCGTTGCGCGACGAGGTCGACAGGCTGGTCGCCGCGCGGCACGGCGTCACCGCGCATTTCTGCTATCGCTTCCCGACCGCCCTGGACAGGGACGTTGCCCGCTTCCACAGTGAGGGCGTCATATCTCGCGAAACGCTGCAGGCTCTGCTGCCGCTCGACGATTACGATGTTTATCTGTGCGGGCCGCCGCCGTTCATGCAGGCCGCGTATCGCACCCTCCGCGGACTCGGGGTGCGAAAGGAGCGCATCGCCTATGAATTTTTCGGTCCGGCGACGGCGCTCGAACCGGACACGGCCGCAGCACCCGCCCCGCCGTCTGCCCGGGTCGAGCTTCCGTCCGACGCAGTCACCGTCGAATTCCGACGATCCGGCCTGACAGCGGTGTGGGACGGAAAATCGGAGTCGCTCCTTGCTTTCGCCGAGGAACAGGGTCTGTCCCCCGATTTCAGTTGCCGGGCGGGCATCTGCAGCACCTGCAAGTCGCGCATCATCGAGGGTGAGGTCGCCTATTTCGAGGATCCGCTCGACGAACCGGGGCCAGGCGAGGTGCTGCTATGCTGCTCGAAACCGGCGCGCGCGATCGTGCTGGACATCTGACGCCCGCATAACCGATAGCCAAGCAAGAAAACGGATTGCCGGCGTGGAACATTCGATCGAGGCTGTCGCGGGAAACGGCCTGACCTTCAATCCGCACATCGCTGCACTGCCGCCCTACAATGCCGGGATGAACGTCGCGCTGGCGCGCGCGCTCAGCGGACGCGACGACATTGCGCGCCTCGCCAGCAACGAAAACCCGGACGGATGCTCTCCTGCCGTCATGGAGGCTCTGGCCTCGTCTTCCTTCGAGCCATGGCGTTACGCCGATCCAGCCTGTTCCGCCCTGCGCGCTGCGCTCGGCGTGAGGCTTGCCGTCGCTCCCGAGAGGATCGTCGTCGGCAACGGCTCTGAGGAAATGATTGCTGCCGTTTCGCGCGCCATGCTCGTGCCCGGTGCGACCGTCGTCACCGTCGTGCCGAGCTTCGGCCTGCACGAGATCGAGCCCCTGGCCGCCGGCGCCACGGTAGTCAAGATTCCCATGACCGCCGGCCTCGGGTTCGATCTCGTGGCACTGGAGCAGGCGATCCGAGCCGGGCCGCGAATCGTCTTTCTCTCGTCGCCGTGGAACCCGGTCGGGCCGGCGCTCGACCGTCCGTCACTGGAGCGGCTTGTCGCGGCAGTGCGTCCCGGCACGCTGCTGGTGCTAGACGAGGCCTATTTCGAGTTCGCCGACGCGGGCGGTCCGGATGGCATCGAGGTGTTGCGCGGCTGCCAGACCGCCCATGTCGTGCTGCGCACCTTTTCGAAGGCCTATGGGCTGGCGGGCCTGCGGGTCGGCTATGCGGTGTGTTCCGACCTCGAGCTTGCGCGGGTGATCGCCGCGGCCAAGACGCCGTTCAACGTCAACGCCGCAGCCCAGCTTGCCGCCATCGCAGCGTTGGGGGATGATGGCTGGATGAAGGACTCCGTGGCGCGTATCCGTGCCGAACGCGGGCGCGTCGCCGCGGCGCTTGGCGAGCTTGGTGTGCGGCCGGCCTCGTCGCAGACCAATTTCCTGTTCTTCGATTGGGGCGACGACAGCACGGCTCTGAGCGCCGCGCTTCTCGGAGAAGGCATCGTCGTAAAGGCCTGGAGAGAACCCGGATACGAACGTTATGTTCGGGCAACCATCGGCACGCCGGCCGAGAACGACCGCCTCATCATGGCGCTCGGGAAGCTGATAGCGCGATGAGCGAGATCATTGCGCCCCGGACGGCCGAGCCCTCCGTCGTTTCCGGAGCAGTCGCCGAAGACTTGCGTGCGGTCGTGGGCGAGGCCGGCGTCCGCACCGGCGAGACGGTCGCCGCACTTGATCCCGGCTGTCATCCGGCCAATCTCGATGCGGGCATCATCGTCGCGCCGCGCTCGACGGAAGAGGTTGCCGCGGTCGTCGGAATCTGCCGGCGCCATGACGTGCCGATCGTGCCGCAGGGTGGACGTACCGGCCTGGTCGGCGGCGGTATCTCGAGACCTGGCGAGATCGTTCTTTCGCTCGAACGCATGAACCGCATCGAACGGCTCGATCCCGTCGAACGGGTGGCGCTCGTGGAGGCAGGCGTCACTCTTCAGGCGCTGCAGTCGGCAGCCCTGGAACATCGGCTGGAGCCGGGCATCGACCTTGCCGCGCGGGGCTCCGCGACCATCGGCGGCATGGTGTCGACCAATGCCGGCGGCGTGATGGCTTTCCGCAATGGCGTGATGCGCCATCGCGTGCTCGGCCTCGAGGCCGTGTTGCCGGACGGATCCATCTATTCGGATCTGACGCGGGTGGTGAAGAATTCCGCCGGCTACGATCTCAAGCATCTCTTCATCGGCGCCGAGGGCACGCTGGGCATCGTCACCCGCGTCGTCATGAAGCTCGACCTGTTGCCGCGAGCAACGGCGACGGCGATGTTCGGATTGCCCTCGGTGGGGGCTGCGCTGGAAACGATCCGGAGGGCGCTCGACACGGAGGCGGGCCAACTGCGTGCGGCCGAGGCGCTCTGGCAGTCCTTCATGCGGTTCACCGCCGCGGCGCACGCGTTCTCGGAGCCCGGCCTCGAGCTCGATAGGCCGATCTACCTGCTGCTGTCGCTGGGCGGCGCGCAGGAGGACACCCTGCGGGCTGAGTTCGAGCGGCTTTTCGAAGAGACCCTGCAACGCTTCCCGGAAGCCAGCGGCATCATCGCCGGCTCCAGGCGGCAGGAGGACAAACTTTGGAGACTTCGCGAGGACACCGACATCCTCTATCGCACACATCCGGATGCGCCGTCCTACGATGTCTCGGTGCCGCTTTCGGCGCTGGACGCCTACGTCGCCGCTATCCTGTCGGGACTTTCCGCCATAGAGCCGGATCTCGCGCCCTACCTTTTCGGGCATCTGGCAGACGGTAACCTGCACATCGTCCTCAACCGGGCGGGGCCGCTGCCCGACGGAATGGCGGCGGCAATCGAGGATGTGCTCTACAGGGACATTCGCGCCCTCGGCGGCTCGTTCTC
>JAJFMR010000062.1 GCA_020696915.1 Rhizobiaceae bacterium
TCAGGCAGGCTGTCCGGATCAGGCTTCAGCGTCCGCAGAAGGTCGGCCAGTCCGGGCTCGCCGGCGCGGACTGCGGCCTCGTCGATTGGCCACCAGGCGCGTTTGCGCTCGCCTTTCTCGGGCCAGTCGACCAACGTCCCGTTCACCTGAAGTCCAAAGACGATGATGTCGCGCGGCTCGACCGAACCGTCATCCTGCGGCCGGGCATGGACGTAGCGGCCGATCGGCTCGTTGCCGAGACGGCCGATCACGCCGGCTTCTTCGAATGCCTCGCGTGCGGCCGATTGCGCCGGCGAGCATCCGGCCACCGGCCAGCCCTTCGGCAGGATCCAACGGCCCCGGCGTCGCGACGTCACCAGCAACACCTCGACGTTGCCGTTGCGGCCGACGCGCCACGGCAGAGCGGCGTACTGCCGTGCAGCGTCGAGCCTGCCGGCCTCGCCAGGTTCCGAGGATTGCAAGGGCAGGGCATTCACAGCTGCACCCGCCGCGGACCGGTGCCCGTGCCCGTGCCCGAACGGGAGAACGGCTTTGCCGCCTGCGGCCAGACCTGAGGAATGGCGATCGACGCGACGCACCAGGGGCAGCGCGCCGCCGCTTTGGGCAGAGGGCGATGGCAGGAAGAACAAATATTTGGGTGAGACAAGATCATGACACGCTCCATCAATGCGGCTAAAGACGCCGCAAGAAACGAACCGCAATTGTATGGATGTCCCGGAACAGAAGTCAGGTGCGGAATTCAGGGTTGCTCGGCCTGCTCCGGGACACGCCACGCGCTTTCCCGGCAAGCCTCGAAATCCTGACGAACGTCTCCATGCACATGTGCCGAACGTAGGTTGTCGTACTTGCCCCTTCAAGGGCGGCGCGATGTCGCCGGGCCTTTGCGGCAAGCCGCAATCGCGTCGGGAAGAAGTTCGGCCGCCTTGAACCGGTGCCCGGTGACGGGTGGCAATTTTACGGCGGGGCTTCTGGACATGGCGTGGGCAATCTCCATGTAGCTCGCCGCATTCGGAGCCCGGCTGAAGCGTTCTTTCGCTCCCGGAGCCTCCGTCTACCTGCCGGGCGTGCCCTTTGCGATTCCCGCCGCAACGGCCAACGCGGCCCGAGGTGCCGGCGAGGGACGAAACCGTTGCGGCCTGCGTGGCGCTGTTCGGCCACGGGTTGGTCAGTTGCGCCCGGCGGCGTCGTTCTCGAGCGCCAGCCCTGGCCTATCGCGCTTCGGCTGCGGCCGCCGCTGCGGCCGGCCCGGCGCGGCGGTCGGCGCGCGCCAGCCGCGAAAGAAGATATGCGATCTCCCGGCGTCCCGTGGCGGTGAGCGAGGTGGCCGGGGCGCGCTGTGCCGAGGACGCGATGATGCCGCGTAGCCTCATCACGTGCTTGCGGACGGCGAGCCCGATGCCAGGCTGCTGCTCGTATCGGATGAGCGGCAGATGCATGTCGAACAGGTCGTGAGCCGCGTCCCGCTGCCCCGCGGCCGACAGTCTTGCCACATCGATCAGCAGTTCCGGAAAGGCATACCCGGTCATTGCCCCGTCGGCGCCCCGCTCCATCTCGAAATCCAGGAACAGCGCCCCGTTGCCGGTCAGGATAGAAAGCGGCGGCAGCCGCTTCTCGGCCTGAAAGGCACGCAGCCGGCTGATCTTCTCCAGCCCCGGCCAATCCTCGTGCTTGAGGATGACGCAGGAGGGGTTGGCCTCGACGATGCGGGCGATGACGTCCGGCGTCATCACCACGTTGAGGGTGAGCGGGTAGTCCTGCAGCACCCACGGAATCCCGCTGCCGATCGCCGCCACGGCCTGCGTGAAATAGGTCACGATCTGGTCGTCCGTGCGCAAGCCGGGCTGCGGGGCGATCATCACCCCGGCGGCACCTGCGTCCATGGACGCCCGGGCGAGCGTCCGCATGGCCGCGAAACCCGGCGCCGAAACCCCGACGACGACGGGAATTGTAGCGCCGCTTCGCTTCACGACGCGGCGTACAATGCCGATCGCCTCGTCGGCATCGAGCTTCGGCGCCTCTCCCATGATGCCAAGCAGCGTCAGCCCGGTGCAGCCCGCTTCGACATAGAAGTCGGCCATGCGGTCGAGCGACGTCTCATCGATCGTGCCGTCGTCATGGAACGGCGTCGGAGCGATGGCAAACGTGCCGCTGGCGGTGGCGTCGAGCTTCATGAAGTCCCACGTTTTCTGGTGGCCTCTGGTAGGCGGTGTAAGCGCCTTCGGACAAGCGGCCGGTACCGTTCAGCGAAAGTGGCGAGGGCTGCCCCCGCGCCGATCAGATGGAGGGATCGGAACCGGCGTCGGCCTTCCCGGAGCCTCTCTCGGGCGGCTCGTCACCCTCGTCGGCCTCGCGGATGATCTCGACCCGGACGCGCGCCACCAGGGCCGCAAGGACGCCCAGCACCGCCAGCCATGGCGCGGCAAGGGCCACGGCGCCGCCGGCGAGCACCCCGATGTTCAACGGCATCTCCAGCACCATGTCGCCGTCGGCTTCCTTGATTCTGAGACGCCGCACCTTGCCGTCGGCGACCAGTTCCTTGACGCGTTCGACAAGTTCACTGCCGGCGACCTCGATCTCTTCCTTGATCGTGCGGCCGCCTTGCTTCTCGTCCATCTGATGGCTCCTTGGGGTTCCGATTCCGGCAAGCACCAGCCGGCCCGCAGTTTCGAACTGCTGGACCCAGCATATCCGTTTCCGCGACCGGGCGACAAGGGACAGCCGCAGCCGGGGACGGGCGGAGCGGCGGATTCGACAAGCCGGTCTCGGTCGATATAAGTCCCCAGCCTCCGGTAGGTAAAAGGGGGAATGATGAAGAATCCGGCGCGGCTTGGCCTGGCCATCGCGATTTGCCTCTGGAGCTGCAGCGGTGGCTTGGCGGCGGAAGAGCACGGCCTGCCCGGCGCGACGATGCCGATATTGTGGGCGGTGCCTTTCGTCGGGCTGCTCCTGTCGATCGCCACCGGGCCGCTACTCTACCCGCATATCTGGGAGCATCACTACGGCAAGATCACCGCGCTGTGGGCGGCGCTCGTCGTCGCGCCGCTGGCGATGATCTACGGCTTGCCGGCGGCCGCCGAGGCCGTGACTCACACGATGCTGCTCGAATACGTCTCGTTCATCATCCTTCTGTTCGGCCTTTTCACCATTTCCGGCGGGCTCCTCATCGCGGGCAACATTCACGGCACGCCGCTGGTCAATGCCGGCCTGCTTTTCATCGGCGCGCTGCTCGCCTCGGTGGTCGGCACGACAGGAGCGTCGATGATCATGATCCGGCCGGTGATTCGCGCCAACGACAACCGGCCCTTCAATGCCCATGTGGTGGTGTTTTTCATCTTCCTGGTCTCCAACATCGGCGGCTCGCTGACGCCGCTCGGCGACCCGCCGCTGTTCGTCGGCTTTCTGCGCGGCGTCGACTTCTTCTGGACCTTCACCCACCTTGCCTGGGAAACGCTGCTGACCGCGGCAATCGTGTTTTGCGTGTTCATAGCCATCGATCTGTTCCTGCATCACCGGGAACAGGGGCAGCCGAAGATCAAGGATCCGACGCCCGACACCAAGGTCCGCGTGTTCGGTCTGCCTAACCTGGCGCTGCTGGCCGGCGTGATCGCGATGGTGCTCCTGTCCGGTGTCTGGAAGCCCGGCGTGGCATTCACGGTCAACGGCGTCGCGGTGGAGCTGCAGAACCTGGTGCGCGACATCGCCATCCTCGGCTTCGCGCTGGTTTCGCTCGTCGTGACGCGCAAGGAGTATCGACGCGCAAACGGCTTTACCTGGGGCCCCATACTCGAGGTCGCCAAGCTGTTCGCCGGCATCTTCATCTGCATCATCCCGGTCATCGCCATATTGAGGGCAGGGGCCGAGGGCGCTTTTGCGTCGCTGGTCGGGCTGGTGACGTCGCCCTCCGGCGAGCCCAATGATCTTGCCTATTTCTGGATGACCGGCGTCCTGTCTTCCTTCCTCGACAATGCTCCCACCTATCTCGTCTTCTTCGAGCTGGCGGGCGGCGACCCTGAAACACTGATGACGACCCTTGCCTCGACGCTTGCGGCGATCTCGGCCGGGGCGGTGTTCATGGGCGCCAACACCTATATCGGCAACGCGCCGAATTTCATGGTCTATGCGATCGCCCGCGAGCGCGGCGTCAACATGCCGAGCTTCTTCGGCTATATGATCTGGTCGGGCGCCGTGCTGGTTCCGACCTTTCTGATCGTCGGCTACGTTTTCTTCGCGTGAGGTTTTCGGCGGCGGGGCGATTTCGCCCAGACGACATCAGGGGTCGATTGGGTTCTAGCCGGGGCCGACGATTGCCGTGAGACTTGCGCTGCTCGTTCGCGGTCTGGGCATTCCTGTAGACGTCGGACGAAACGTCAGATCGCCCGGGCCTCGCCTAACTCCGTCGGCCGCCTTCCTTCCAAGACCTCGCAGGGGTGAACACATGAAATCGCACGTCAAGGCCGTGGTAATCGGCGGCGGGGTCGTCGGCTGCTCGGTGCTCTATCACCTGGCGAGGCACGGCTGGACCGACATCATGCTTCTAGAGCGCGACGAACTCACCTCCGGCTCGACCTGGCACGCCGCGGGCGGCATGCACACGATCAATGGCGATCCGAACGTCGCCAGGCTGCAGAAATACACGATCAGCCTCTACAAGGAGATCGAGGAACTTTCCGGCCAGGCCACCGGCGTGCATCTCACCGGCGGCGTCCTCCTGGCGGCCACCGAGGCGCGCATGGACTGGCTGCGGGGCGTCGTCGCCAAGGGCCGCTACCTCGGCATCGATCTCGAAGAGATCTCGGCCAGGGAGGCGGCGGAACTGATGCCGCTTCTCGATCCACGTGAGTTCGTCGGCGCGGTCAGGAACAAGGAGGACGGACATCTCGACCCTTCGGGCGTCACGCACGCCTATGCCAAGGCGGCACGCAAGCTCGGCGCCGAGGTCAACCGCTTCACCAAGGTCGAGGACATAGTGCGGCGCGCCGACGGGCACTGGCGGGTGATCACCGACAGGGGAGAGGTGATCGCCGAGCAGGTGATCAATGCCGGCGGGCTGTGGGCGCGGGAGGTCGGCCGCATGGTGGGCCTGGAGTTGCCGGTGCTCGCCATGGAGCACATGTACCTGATCACCGAAGACATGCCCGAGGTTGCCGACTGGAACAGCAAGACCGGCACCGAAATCATCCACGCGGTGGATTTCGACGGCGAGCTCTACCTCCGGCAGGAGCGCGGCGGCATGCTGATGGGTACCTACGAGAAGGCCAACCGGCCATGGTCCGAATTCTCCACGCCCTGGAGTTTCGGGCACGAACTGCTCGAGCCGGACATCGACCGCATCGCGCCGTCGCTCGAGGTCGGCTTCCGTCACTTCCCGGCCTTCCAGAACACCGGCATCAGGCAGATCATCAACGGGCCCTTCACCTTCGCGCCGGACGGCAACCCGCTGGTCGGACCGGTGCGCGGCCTGCCGGGCTTCTGGGTGGCATGCGGCGTGATGGCCGGCTTCAGCCAGGGCGGCGGCGTCGGGCTGGCGCTGGCCAACTGGATGATCCACGGCGATCCCGGCGCCGACATCTGGGCCATGGACCTGGCCCGCTACGGTGACTGGGCCTCGATGGCCTATACCAATGCCAAGGTTCGCGAAAACTACTCGCGCCGCTTCTCGATCCGTTTTCCAAACGAGGAGCTGCCGGCCGGGCGGCCGCTGAAGACGACACCCGTCTACGACCTCCTCGATCGGCGCGGCGCAAGGTGGGGCGCATCCTTTGGCCTGGAAGTCCCGCTCTGGTTCGCTCCGGAGGGCGTAAGCGATGAGTTCTCCTGGCGCCGTTCGACGGATTTCGAGCATGTGGCAGAGGAAGTCCGCACTGTCCGCGCGGCCGTCGGGCTGTCCGAAATTTCCAACTTTGCCAAGTACAGGGTGATCGGCAAAGGCGCCGAGCCCTGGCTGGACCGGCTGCTGCCCTGCAGGCTGCCGAGGCCCGGCCGCATGACGCTGACCCCGATGCTCAAGGACGACGGCAAGCTGATCGGCGATTTCACGCTTGCCAATCCGGGCCGGGGCGAATGGCTGATCATCGGCTCGGGGATCGCCGAGCAGTATCACATGCGCTGGTTCGAGAGCCATCTGCCGGACGACGGGACAGTGCTGGTCGAACCGCTCGGCATGCGGCTGGCGGGTTTGGCGCTGGCCGGGCCGCACGCGCGGGATGTGCTGGCCGGCGTCACCCGCAGCGACGTTTCCAACGCCGCCTTCTCCTTCATGTCGGTCCGCCGTATGGACATCGGCATGGCCACCTGCCTGGTCTGCCGCATCAGTTATACCGGAGACCTCGGCTACGAGATCTGGATGGCTCCGGAATACCAGCGTGCCGTGTTCCACACTCTGATGGACGCCGGCCAGCCGTCCGGCATCGGGCTCTTCGGCACGCGTGCGCTGAATGCGCTGCGGCTGGAGAAAGGCTACGGCTCCTGGGCACGCGAGTACAGGCCGGTCTATGGCCCGCTCGAAGCTGGGCTGGACCGCTTCGTCGACTACTCGAAGGAAGCCGATTTCGTCGGAAAGGCGGGCGCGCTGGACGAGCGGCGGCACGGCGGCAGGCTGCGGCTACGCAGCTTCGTCCTCGAGGCGACCGATGCGGACGTGATCGGCGACGAGCCGATCTGGTTCGGCGGCTCGGTTCGCGGCTGGGTGACATCCGGCGGCTACGCCCACGGTGCCGGTGCGTCCGTCGCGCTCGGCTATGTGCCGAAGGAGCTCGCCGGGGAGAGCGGCGGCTTCGAGGTCGAGCTTCTGGGCCGCCGCCATCCTGCGCGAATCCAGCGCGCGCCGCTGTTCGACGCAAATCTGCAGCGCATGCGCGGCTGACTGCGCACTCCTGGGCCGGTCGGCAAGGCGAATGTTCAGATTTCCGAGGTGACAGGCTGCGGCAGCGTCCGCTCGACCATCAGGATGTAAAGACCGGCGACTACGGTGACGAATATCCCGATCGCCGCCAGCCCGTCGGGGAGATCGCCGAAAACCAGCCAGCCGACGGCGGTCGCCAACGGTATCTCCAGATATTGAATGGGCGCGAGTGTCGCCGACGGTGCAAAGCGGAGCGCCCACGTCATCAGCAGATGACCCAACGTGCCGAGCAGGCCGATGGCGGCCAGCAGGACGCCCTCGCGGAAGCTGGGAACAACGGTTTCAAGGGCGAAGATGCCGCTGTCGCCGGCCAGCACGGCAAGCGGCGCCAGGATGACCATGGCGACCAGCCCGCTGGCCGCCTGCAGAGTGACAGGATCGTTTTCTCTGGCCAGCTGGCGGCTTACCATCATGAACAATGCGAAGATGAGCGCCACAAGCAGCGGCAGCAGCGCAGGCAACCCCACCACCGCAAAGCTCGGCTGCACGACGAGCAGCGTGCCGGCAAAGCCGGCGAGGCAGGCAATCAGGCGATGCCGCCCGACCTCCTCTCCCAGCACCGAGTGGCCGAGCAGGAGCATGATGAACGGCATGACGAAAGCCATGGCGATTGCGTCGGCGAGCGGCAGGAAACGCAGGGCGGTGAACATCGCGGCAAGGCCGGCGATGTGGAGAAGCGTCCGAACGATCGTCAGCCCGAACGTCCTGCGCGACATGGTCAGCTGACGCGAGGTGAGCCACATCACCGGCAAGAGCAGGACTGCCTGCGCAGCGAACCGGACCATGACGAGTTCCAGCAGCGGGATCGTGTCGCCGAGGAGCTTGGCGATGGCATCCCCGGTCGGCGCCGTTGCACAGAAGCCGATCATCAGGGCTATGCCGAGCAATGGGCGGTCGGCGCGCATGCGGGTTCAGCCGGGGTTGCGAGGGCAGCGAACCGGGCGGGGGGCACGCCGCCGGCCGGCGGCGGAGAGATCATATCCCGTCACCCCAGGACTACGCTTCCGCATCAAACCCGTCCGCGGCTGATTACACTCTGCGACATCTCCACTGCTTCAGCCGTCACGCCATCCCCCAAAGCGACACTGGCGCAGATCGGCGCCGGCCGCACCCATCTTCACTGGAATGGTTGCCGTGCCCGGGATGCTCCATCTGAAAATCACCTGCCCCGTTGCCGTTCAGAGGCCCCGTGCCGGTCGCACGACAGGCCGCTGCAGCAAGCATACATCATTATTGCAGCGTTACGGACGGTTCGTTTCCGGGCACCGCCAGGGTCATTGCATAGACGGGCGCATCGGTGAGGCGCCGCAGGCCGAGAGCCTTTCGGATGCGCGCCTGCGCCAGCGCCGCCGTCGGGCAGGCCGACAGCCCATGCCGGGTGGCCGCCAGCATGACGTTCTGGCCGATATGGCCAGCCTCGATCAGCACGACGCGATAGGCATTCGGATCGCGGTATTTCCACATGGTGCGGCGAAAGTCCGCAACGAGCACGAGCAGGCACGGCATTTCGTCGGCCCAATCCTGCCCGCCGACGAGCTGCGAGAATTTCGGCAGCGACCTGCGAACGAGGCCGAGATCGTGGTCGATGGCGGAATAGTGATAGATCCCAGGCTCCAAACCGTCGACGCGGCGTGCAAATACGTACGCTTCGTATGGATTGCGGGCGCCGCCCGAGGGGGTCATGCCGAGCGGCAGCGTGCCGACGACGTTCGAGGTCTCTCCGGTAATTCCCATGCCGGCGAAAAGGCAATCGGAGAGCTGTGCCAGGCTGATCGAGGGGCTGGCAGCGGCGCGAACGGTGCGGCGGCGCGCCATGATGTCGAGCAATGCGTCGGATTTGCGGGCTTCCGGCAGAGGTACGACCGGCACGCGATCGCGGTTACGAAGATAAAGCGCCGGCTGCGGCTCGGTCTCGATCCGCTGCCGCTGGATTTCTTCCGACTCCTCGAGACTGATGATTTCGGCATCTTCAAGGCAAAAGTGCAGCATTCCCGTAGGAATGGTCCATTGCCACTCCGCGAGGTACTCGTCCTCGCGACGCGCAAGTGCCGATCCGGCCACCGTCAGGGCGGAGTGCCGGATGAGCGATTCGACCTCCGACGCATCGCCTTCGAACACGCCGTCGATGATCGCCTGCGCGTCGGTCCATTCGGGTGTTTCGGCAAGCAAGTCGAGCAGTGAGCTGTCGCAGCCAAACACGTCTCTGGTCAGGAAGTTGCAGCCCAGCAATGCACCGTCCTGCCGGGTGAACACCAATGTTCTCGCCGCCCTGAGCTGCATGAGTCTCCTTGAAAAAAGGGAGCGGCTGCCGGTGTTGGGGTTATCCGGCAACCGCCAAGAATGCTTGGGAGTTCAGCGCTTGTTGAAAAGCGCGCCCTTGGCCACGAAAACGGGGGTCGAGGGCGCGGTGGTGATCATGGGCTTCCTGGTCGTCATTTGTTCTCTCCATCTTGCGGAATCCGGTTATCGGACGCGCGCCAAACTGGAGAGAGCATCATTAATAATGTGTTTAAGCCGAACAAAATATCCCCCCAGTTTGGCGGGATGATCAACCAAAATGGTTGCTATGGTATATGAATTGGTTCTTTTCTTCCTACGATTCAAATAGAATATTAACTATCTATGGTTAATCTGACATTAATCGAGGCGCCGCCTCTTCGGGCTAAAGCCTCCGGTGGATTCTAGTGCAGGACTGGCTGTTTCAGGAATCTGGAAACAAGAGCGATCTTTGGATCGTCGAGGCTGAATACTCTGGTGCGCCGGATCGCGGAAAGCAGTGTCCGGGCCGGATCCATCGGCGTCATGACGACACTCACCACCATCGGTCCCAGATGGCTCGTCACCATGCCGTGCCCGGAGAGGAGCGGTTCGGACAACGCTGCCCAGCGCACCGCCAGCAGGGTCGGTTCCTTCGGATCGATTCGGTTCGAACTCTGGAAATAGAGCCAGCCCATGCGCTCGCTGACTATGCCCTGATGGTCGCCCTTGACGTAGGTCCAGGTCGGATCCAGCCGCTCGCCCGCTGCCGTCAGCCTGCGAAAGCCGAGAACTCCGTCGGTTTCCCGGATGACGGTGAGGGCGCCCACGATGGAATCCTCGAGCGCCGGCGCCCAGAAATAGGTCTGGTAAAGTCCCTGCGGCATGGAAGGGGGAGCGGCCCGCATCCGTTCCAGGATCGTCGCGCAGGCGCGATCCACGGAAGAGGCGGGCTGCGACTGGGTGGGGTCGACGAAAAAGGCATCTTCCGGCACGCCGAAGTAGCTGCTGAGCCGGCCGAGGGTCTTCTTGTTCGGAAGGCGGTCGCCCTTGAGGTAGAGGGCGAACTGCTGGCGATGGATGCCCGTCTGGCGGCAAACGTGATTGATCGAGCCGCGCTGCTCACACAGCTTGCGCAAGTTGCTCGCGAATATGTCGCGGATCAGCATCGTCTCTTCCTGCCTGTCCCCATCGGCATGCGCTGAACAGGACGCGCCTTGCCGCTGTCGTAGCCTTTCGGATCGGAACCGATTCGAAAAGCGATTCCCCCGTTTCGGATCGGCGCTTCAGGCATATCGATCATGCCGCGATTGTAAAATCACGCAAGCCGCCATGCGAGCACGAATCTCTTGTCTTCACTGCCTGAGCGCGCCAGCCGGGCCGGTGTCAGGATAGCGGGCCGCAACCGCGGCGGACGCCGCCTCGATGTCCGCCGACTGGCCGAGCGCCTGCAGGACCTGGCCGAGCGTCAGCACGGAGGTTAGCACAGCTTCCCGGCACGCTCGCCTTCCAGTGTGGCTGATCCTGACGAGCCGGCTGGCAGCGTCGCCGGTCCCGGCCGACAGCCCCGCATCGCTGGCGCCGGGAAAAGCCATCACGTCCTCGATCCCGGCGGTGTCGGGAAGCCGCGCCGCCGTGACCAGGTTCGACGCGAAGGCGTCCTCCACGAAAAGCGTGAGGCCGAGCGCCCGCAGCGCGTCGCGGGCGGCAGCGCTTGCCAGCGCGTGGCGGGCGAGCACGCCGTGCAGCCCCTCCGCCTCGACCCGGTCGAGGGCTGCTTCCAGGGCGAAGAACTCCAGCGCCGAAGGCATTCCCGGCAGGCTGCGGCGGCCCGCATCCAGCCAGTCGCGCTTCAGGTCGA
>JAJFMR010000063.1 GCA_020696915.1 Rhizobiaceae bacterium
AGTACCAGGAGAGCCGCATTCAGCTCCGACAGCAGCGTCAGCACGTCCTCCTGCAAGGGCGTCTCGACGGCAATCTCGATGGCCACCGCCGCTACTCCACGACCTTCGGGACGATGAAGAAGTTTTCGTCGGTCGAGGGTGCATTCGCCACGATGTCTTCCGGCCTGCCGCCGTCGGTGACGATGTCGGCACGTTTCCTCATCGCCATCGGAATGACCGAGGTCATCGGTTCGACCGCCGACACGTCGACTTCGTTCAGCTGCTCGACGAAGCCGAGAATCGTGTTGAGCTCGCCGGTCATGCGCTGTGCTTCCTCCTCGGTCACCGCGATGCGGGCAAGGCGAGCGACTCGTTTGACGATCTGGATGTCGACAGACATGAAGTCTCCGGGAGGCCAGGCTGGATGCCGCGCTATAGCGGCCCTGCCGGCGCCGCGCAACCGCAGGCCGGCCAGGCAGGGGTTCCGCCCGGCCTGTTGCGGAGCCTCTGTCTGTCGGAGCTAAAGCTCGACGCTCTTGCCGCGCTCCGGCGTCAGCACTTTCGTCGCCGAACCTTCCATGCCGGCGACGAATTTGCCGGCGTCCTGGTCGACCATCGGAAAGGAAGCGTAATGGCACGGTATGGCCGTCTCGAACCTGAAGAAGCGCTTGCAGGCGAGCGCCGCCACGGCGCCGCCCATCGTGAAGCGGTCGCCGATCGGCACAAGGCCGATCTTCGGATCGTGGAGCTCGTTGACGAGCGCCATGTCCGAAAAGATGTCCGTGTCGCCCATGTGGTAGAGGGTCTTGTCTGCCGGGAAATGCAGCACCAGGCCCAGCGGATTTCCCAGATACGTGTTCTGGCCGCTCTCCCCGCTGAATGAGGACGAGTGCAGCGCCTGGACGAAGGTGCAGGTGAAGCCTCCGCAATCGACCGTGCCGCCGGTATTGCCAGGATTTATCCTGTCGCCGGAAACACCCTTTCCGACCAGGAACATGCAGACTTCGAAGTTGGCGACGAGCATGGCTTTCGTCTTCTTCAGGATATCCACCGCATCGCCGACGTGGTCGTTGTGGCCATGCGTGAGCAGGACGTGGGTGATACCGTCGCCGGGCCCTTCCCAGCCGCCCTGCCATGACGGATTGCCCGTCAGGAACGGATCGATGAGTATCGCTGCGTCGCCGGTATCGACACGGAACGCGGAATGTCCATACCAGGTGAGTTTCATGCGATTGCCTCCTCGATTTCCGACCGGACGAAGGATAGAACGCGGCTTGTCGAAGTCAAAGGCGTGGCCCATCGCGTGACGATCATATCGGTGGCGGACCTGCATGGGCGGATCGGATCGGACGAGACGCTCGCGGCAATCGATCTCGGCGACAAGACGATCGGCATTGCCGTGTCGGACCGCAGCCTTGCTTTTGCGCATCCCCGCCAGGTCATTCTGCGCAGGAAATTCGGCGAGGACGCACGATCGCTGCTTCGCTTGGCGGAGAGTGAAAACGTCGCGGCTATAGCGGTGGGACTGCCGATCAACATGGATGGCAGCGAGGGACCTCGGGCGCAAGCGTCGCGCGCCTTCGTGCGCAACATGGGGCAGGTGACCAGCCTGCCCTTTCTGTTCTGGGACGAGCGGCTATCGACGGTCGCCGCCGAGCGCACATTGATCGAAATGGATTTCTCGCGGCGCAAACGCGCCGGCAAGATCGATTCTGCCGCTGCCGCCTTCATTCTTCAGGGCGTGCTCGACAGGCTGCGGGCGCTGCGAGGCGACTGAAATCGTTGCTACGGCGGGTGCGATCCCGCCCGAGTACCGCGCGTGGATGCCCTTCAACCAGCCCGACAAATGCGCGCGGCGCCGGAACGCCAGGATTGCGAACAGCAGCATCGTGTCGAGTATGCAGGCCCTCGCGACAAGCCCCGGAAGCAACGCTGGATCGATGCCGAGCGTCTCGCCATAGATCTCGAACACGATATCGTGCACGTCGCGGGTCAGCATGACATAGCCGAAATGGAGATTATACGACGACAGAAAATACCAGCCCCAGAAGGCGACGAGCGGAAGGGCCCAGGCGGCAAGTATCCAGCGCATCAGAGGCCCCAGTCCCCGTCGCCCCACGACGTTCCGGTGGCAATCGCACTGCGTAAGGTATTCCGCGAATTCGGTCGTGCGCCCCCCTCATCGAGCGGACCCGGCACGAATGCGAGGAGCCTGTCGAGTGCCCGTCGAGTGGTCAGGAGGCGCTGCATCTCATTCCCGTCTGTCAGTTCGAACAGTGGTGCCGTTGCCAGGCCCGCGCAACGTGAACCAATCATTAACCTTAACGCACCTGCCCTTGAGGTGACCGGCCGCGTCATCCCTTGAACAAGCTTCGCGGTGGCGGATCGTTCCCGGCGGTCCCGAGGTGCTGTCGTCGCGGCGTCAACTGGCCGGCGGGTAGAGCGTGTCGAGGATGAGCCGCGCATCGTGGCGGGCGTCGAGCATGCCATAGGTGTTCCGCCACTGGCCCGCCAGCCTCGTCTCAATGAAGGCGTCGGCGATACGGCCCGCCCCCATGCGGCGAAGCTCCGCAGCCGCCGCCGCAAGCGCCAGCTGCTCGCTCAGGATCCGGGCCGAGCCCTCGTCGGAGGCCGCCACCTGCATGGCCGCTCGCAGCACGCCCGTGGTTCCCGGGCCGCTGGCTCCGAGATCCTTCTCTATTCCCGCGAGCACCTCGTCGAAGAGTGCCGGCGCGCGGCCAAGCACGCGCAGCACGTCGAGTGCCATGACGTTGCCCGAGCCCTCCCAGATCGCATTCACCGGCGCTTCACGGAAGTACCGGGCGAGCGGCGCCTCTTCGACATAGCCGTTGCCGCCGAGGCACTCCATCGCCTCGTACAGCAGCGACGGCGAGATCTTGCACACCCAGTACTTCACCACCGGGGTCATGGCGCGCGCGAACGACGCTTCGCCGCGGTCGCTCGCGGCTTCGTCGAAGGAGCGCGCAAGCCGGAACGAAAGTGCCGTCGCAGCGGCAACGTCGAGAGCCATATCGGCAAGCACCCGCTGCATCAGCGGCTGTTCGGCGAGCGCCTTGCCGAACACCTGACGGTGCCTGGCATGGTGAACGGCTTCGGCCATCCCTGCCCGCATCAGCCCCGCGGACGCCACCGCGCAATCGAGCCGGGTGAGCGTCACCATGTCCATGATCGTCTTGATGCCGGCTCCCGGCTCACCGATCATCTCGCCGATGGCGTCTGCGAATTCGACCTCCGCCGAAGCATTCGAACGGTTGCCAAGCTTGTTCTTGAGGCGCTGGAAGCGGAACCCGTTGCTGCTGCCGTCGCCCAGTATGCGCGGGACGAGAAAGCAGGAGAGCCCCTCCCCGGCCTGCGCGAGCACAAGGAACGCATCCGACATCGGTGCCGACATGAACCATTTGTGGCCCGTGAGCCGATGGAAGCCGCCCCCGGCGCGCTCGGCCCGCGTGGAGTTGGCGCGCAGGTCGGTGCCGCCCTGCTTTTCCGTCATTCCCATACCCAGCGTCAGGCCGGTCTTCTCGACTGGCGGTTTCTGGCCCTGGTCGTATTTTCGCGTCGTGATGCGGGGTGCCCATTCGCGGAACAGCCTTGGGCTTGCCATGAGGGCGGCGAGCGATGCGCTCGTCATGGTGATCGGACAAAGATGGCCCGTTTCGAGTTCGGCCGTCAGGTAGAAGCGCGCCGCGCGGATCTGGTGCCGCCGCCCGATCTCCGGCTCGCCATTCTCCCACGCGGAGGAATGCAACCCGTTCGAGATGGAGCGCCGCATCAGGGCATGGTAGGCGGGATGGAACTCGACGAGATCAATCCGCCGCCCCTGCCTGTCATGCGTCTTGAGGACCGGCATTTCGGCATTTGCCAGGCGCGCCAGCTCCTGAGCCTCCTGGGTCAGCACGAAACGGCCGAGCGTGTCGAGATCCTTGCGAACCGGGTCAGAGAAGTTTTCGGCGATCTGGATCAGCAGGGGATCGCCGCGCCAGGCGTTCATCCCGTAGATCGGCGGCGGCTGGTTGGTTACCTCGTGGGTCACGTGCTGTCCTTCTCGCCGCCCCACATCCCGAAGACGCGGCAAAGCCTTATAGCCATCCGCGCAAGTCGGGGGCGATGAAAATCCGGGGGAGAAGCGCTTCTGTCCGGAGAGGCTTCTTGCGAGGTCCCGGTCGCCACAATATAGCACGGCTGGACGCCACCATGAGCCAGTCTCCCTCCCCGCCGCTCTACCCGCATCGCCACCTGCTCGGCATAAGCGACCTGTCGCGATGGGACATCGAGCTTCTGCTGGACCTCGCTGACGCGGCCGTGCCGCTGTCGCGGCAGCCGGAAAAGAAGAAATCGTCGCTGCGCGGGCGCACCCAGATCAATCTCTTCTTCGAGGCCTCGACCCGTACACAGGCCTCGTTCGAACTGGCCGGCAAGCGGCTCGGAGCTGACGTCATGAACATGTCGGTGGCGAGTTCGTCCGTCAAGAAGGGCGAGACGCTGGTCGACACCGCGATGACCCTGAACGCGATGCGGCCGGACATCCTCATCATCAGGCACCAGTCTGCCGGAGCGGCCGCGCTGCTCGCTCAGAAGGTCGGCTGCTCGGTCGTCAATGCCGGGGACGGGGCGCATGAGCACCCGACCCAGGCGCTGCTCGATGCGCTGACCATCCGGCGAAAAAAGGGCGATCTCGCCAGGCTCGTGGTGGCGATCTGCGGCGACATCCTGCACTCGCGCGTGGCGCGCTCCAACATCGTCCTGCTCAATGCGCTTGGCGCCGAAGTCAGGGTCGTCGCCCCCTCGACGCTCCTTCCGGCCGGCATCGAAAAAATGGGCGTCATCGTCGCTTCCTCGATGTCGGAAGGCCTCAGGAACGCCGACGTGGTGATGATGCTGCGGCTGCAGCGCGAGCGCATGGCCGGCGCTTTCGTGCCCTCGGTGCGCGAGTATTTCCGGTATTTCGGGCTCGACGCCGAAAAACTGAAGGTGGCCAGGAAAGACGCCCTCGTCATGCACCCCGGCCCGATGAACCGCGGCGTCGAGATTTCGTCGGAGATCGCCGACGGCCCGCAAAGCGTCATCCAGGAACAGGTCGAGATGGGGGTCGCCGTCCGCATGGCGGTGATGGAGGCCCTGCTCGATCCTCGCCGCAACGCCGGCGGGCAGACGCAATGACGCTTCGGGTTTTCGAGGGAGCGCGCATCGTCGATCCGTCGCGAGGGCTGGACGAAACCGGCAGCGTGGTCGTCGACGGCGGCATCATCGCTGCCGCCGGCGCAGGAGCGATGAACCAGGGCTTGCCGGAAGGCGCGCAGGTGACCGATTGTCGCGGCCGCACGATCATGCCCGGCCTCGTCGACGCCAGGGTTTTCGTCGGCGAACCCGGCGGCGAGCACCGCGAAACGATCGCTTCGGCGAGCCTGGCCGCTGCCGCGGGCGGCGTCACCTCCATCATCATGATGCCGGACACCGACCCGGTCATCGACGACATTGCGCTGGTCGAATTCGTGCTGCGGACCGCGCGCGACACCGCTTGCGTCAACGTCTTCCCGTCAGCCGCCATCACCAGGCGGCTGCAGGGGCGCGAAATGACCGAGTTCGGCCTGCTGAGGGAAGCCGGAGCGGTGATGCTGACCGATGGCCGGCGGACCATCGAAAGTGCACTGATGATGCGCCGCGCGCTGACCTATGCGCGCGATTTCGGCGCCGTCCTCGCCCACGAGACCCAGGACGGCAGCCTGTCCGCGTCAGGTGTGATGAACGAGGGTCTTTATGCCAGCTGGCTCGGCCTGCCCGGCATTCCGCGGGAGGCGGAAGCGATCCCCCTCGAACGCGATCTGATGCTCGCCCGGCTGACCGGGGGCGCCTATCACGCGGCGAAGATCTCGACCGCCATTTCCGCCGCCGCAATCGGCCGGGCCAAGGCGGACGGAGCGAACGTCACGGCAGCCGTGTCGATCAACAATCTGACCCTCAACGACCACGACGTCGGCGCGTACCGCACTTTTTTCCGGCTGTCGCCGCCGCTGCGTGCCGAGGAAGACAGGCTGGCCATGATAGAGGCCATCCGGGACGGGACCGTCGACGTCATCGTCTCGTCGCACGACCCGCAGGATGTCGATACCAAGCGATTGCCCTTCGAGGACGCCGCCGAGGGGGCGATCGGCCTGGAGACGCTGTTCGGAGCGGCACTCCGCATTCATCATAATGGCGACCTGGCGCTGTCCCGGCTGATCGAGCTTCTGTCGACGGCGCCGGCGAAGCTTTTCGGACTGCCCGGGGGGACGCTCAGGCCCGGCGCCCCGGCCGATCTCGCCGTCATCGACCTCGACGAGCCATGGATCGTGCGGGAAGCCGACATCAGGTCGCGCTCCAAGAACACCTGCCTCGAAGGCGCGCGCCTGCAGGGCAAGGTCTTGCAAACGCTGGTCGCGGGCCGCACAGTCTTCGCTGCATAGGCCGGGTCGGCGGCAGCGGGGCAAAACGGGGACAAGTCGGCCATGACCTTTCTTGCGATCGTCGCGCTGGCGTTCGGCTACCTGCTGGGCTCGATCCCCTTCGGCCTGCTGATCACGCGAGCGGCCGGGCTCGGAGACGTGCGTTCCATCGGCTCGGGGAATATCGGCGCCACCAACGTTCTGCGGACCGGCCACAAGGGGCTCGCCGCGGCAACGCTCCTGCTCGACATGCTGAAGGGCACGGTGGCGGTGCTGGCCGCCCGGCAGGCTGGCGGCGGCCTCGAAATCGCCGCCGGGCTGGGGGCCTTCCTCGGCCACATCTTCCCGGTTTGGCTGTCGTTCAGGGGCGGCAAGGGGGTCGCCACGTACATAGGCGTGCTCGCCGGAACGATGTGGCAGGCCGCTCTGGCTTTTGCGGGGGTGTGGATCGTCGTCGCCTTCCTGTTTCGATATTCGTCACTCGCCGCACTCGTCGCGGCGAGTGCTGTGCCGTTCATTCTTCTGGCCTCCGGGCACTCGGACTACGCTGTCCTGTTTGCCGTGATGAGCGTCATCGTCGTCGTCACGCACCGGGCCAACATCTCGAGGCTGCGTTCCGGTGCCGAACCGCGGATCGGAGCCGGACGGTGAGCCGGGAAACGGCCTCGCCCAGGCTTGGCGACAGGCAGCGGCTGCATTGGCTTCGTCTCATTCGGACTCCCAATGTCGGTCCGTCGAGCTTTCGTGACCTGATCAACCGCTTCGGCTCCGCCGAGTCGGCGCTCGAGATGTTGCCGGAGCTGATGCTGTCGGGCGGCCTCGGCCGTTCCGTCCGCATTCCTTCGATGTCGCAGGCGGAGCAGGAACTCGATGAGCTCGCGCGCGCCGGCGCCCGCCTGGTGGGCATTGGTGAGCCCGAGTATCCGCCGGTTCTCAGACAGATGGAGAACGCCCCGCCGATGCTTTCGATCAAGGGCGAGCCGGCTGTATTTTCGCTGCCGCCGGTGGCGATCGTGGGTGCCCGCAACGCATCCCTTGCCGGGGTTAAGATGGCCCGCACACTGGCGGCATCGCTTGGCGCCGAGGGATTTGCGGTGGTGTCGGGGCTGGCGCGCGGCATCGACACGGCCGCCCACCAGGGCGGGCTCTCGACCGGAACGATCGCTGTTTTCGCGGGCGGGCTTCAGCGCCCCTACCCGCCCGACAATGCCGTACTCGCCGACGAGATAGCCGGCCGCGGCGGCGCCCTGGTCTCCGAAATGCCCTTTGGGTGGGAGCCACGCGCCCAGGATTTCCCGCGCCGTAACCGCATCATTGCCGGCCTGTCGCTGGGGCTGGTGGTGGTCGAGGCGGCATTGCGGTCGGGCTCGCTGATCAGCGCCAGGCTGGCGACGGAGATGGGGCGTCTGGTGTTTGCGGTTCCGGGTTCACCGCTCGACCCGCGTGCCGCCGGTTGCAACGCCCTTCTGAAGGAGGGCGCCACCCTGGTCACGGAATGGGAGGACGTCGTGAATGCGATAAGGCCGCTCTCGGGGAGGCCGGTGTCGCTGCCGGGCGGCTTGGCGGAGCCACCCGATTTCGGCTCCACCCCGCCAGCCGGCGAAGCCGAGCGCGCGTCTGTCGTCGAAGCGCTCGGCCCCACCCCAGTCAGCGTCGACGAATTGATTCGCCACACCGGCCTGCCTGCCGCCCAGATGTTCATGATCCTGCTTGAACTCGACCTTGCAGGCCGTCTGGAACGGCACGCCGGCGGCGCCGTTTCGCTGATCATGGCCTGACGGCGCGGGGCGTCCGACGGCGAATTTCCCGGCTCCGCACTTGACCCGACCGCAAACCGCGGCCATGTGACGAGCGAATTTTTCTGGCTGGCGGCCGCCCGGCCCCGCATGGGAACCACACAAAGACATGGATGTCGTCGTCGTCGAATCGCCTGCGAAGGCGAAAACGATCAACAAATATCTGGGCCGCAACTACCGGGTCCTGGCCTCCTACGGCCATGTCCGCGACCTGCCCGCAAAGGACGGTTCGGTGAGGCCCGACGAGGACTTCGCCATGTCCTGGGCTGTCGACGGGCCTTCCTCGAAGCGGCTGTCGGAGATCGCCAGCGCGATGAAGGATGCCGACGGCCTCATCCTGGCCACCGACCCCGATCGCGAGGGCGAAGCGATTTCCTGGCACGTGCTGGAAGTGCTCCGCCAGAAGCGGGCGCTGAAGGACAAGCCGGTGAGCCGGGTGGTCTTCAACGCCATCACCAGGCAGTCGGTGACCGACGCAATGGCCAATCCGCGGCAGATCGATGCCCCGCTCGTCGACGCCTATCTGGCGCGCCGGGCGCTCGACTATCTGGTCGGCTTCACGCTGTCGCCGGTGTTGTGGCGAAAGCTGCCGGGCGCCCGCTCGGCGGGCCGCGTGCAATCGGTGGCGCTGCGCCTGGTCTGCGACCGGGAGCTCGAGATCGAGCGATTCGTCCGGCAGGAGTACTGGCAGATAGCGGCAATCCTCACGACGCCGCGGGGTGCCGGCTTCGAGGCGCGCCTCACCGGCTTCGAAGGCAAGCGGCTGCAGAAGCTCGATATCGCCACGAAAGACCAGGCGGACGGCATCCGCTCGATGCTGGAAGGGGCAACCTTCAAGGCGCTGTCGGTGGAGGCAAAGCCGACCAGGCGCAGTCCGGGCCCGCCCTTCACGACATCTTCGCTGCAGCAGGCGGCCTCCTCGCAGCTCGGCTTCTCGGCGGTGCGCACCATGCAGGTTGCGCAGCGCCTCTACGAAGGTCTCGATGTCGGCGGCGAGACCGTCGGCCTGATTACCTATATGCGCACCGACGGCGTGCAGATGGCGCCGGAAGCGATCCAGGGCGCACGCGACACGATCGGCCGGGAGTTCGGCGAACGCTACCTTCCCGAGAAGCCGCGCTTCTACTCCGCCAAGGCAAAGAATGCGCAGGAAGCGCACGAGGCGATCCGGCCGACGGACTTCTCGAGGACGCCGGCCGCGGTTCGGAAGCATCTGGATGCCGACCAGGCCCGCCTCTACGAGATCATCTGGAAACGGGCCATGGCAAGCCAGATGCAGCCCGCCGAAATCGAGCGGACCACGGCGGAGATCCAGGCGGTCAACGGCGCGCGCGAGGCCACTTTGCGGGCCATCGGATCGGTGATCCGTTTCGACGGCTTCCTGGCGGCCTATACCGAGCAGAAGGAAGAGGATGCCGAGGACGAGGAGAACCGCCGGCTGCCCGAGATCCGTGCCGGCGAGCCGCTGGCGCGGGACAGGATCACCGCCACCCAGCACAGCACGGAGCCGCCGCCGCGCTATTCCGAGGCGACGCTGATCCGGAAGATGGAGGAGCTGGGAATCGGCCGCCCCTCGACCTATGCGGCAACGCTGAAGACGCTGGAGGATCGGGAGTACGTCACCATCGACAAGCGCAAGCTGGTGCCGCACTCCCGGGGACGCCTGGTGACCGCGTTTCTGGAGAGCTTCTTTGCCAGGTACGTCGAGTACGACTTCACCGCGGCACTCGAGGAAAAGCTCGACCAGATTTCCGACGGCAAGCTGGCATGGAAGGAAGTTCTGCGGGACTTCTGGCGGGATTTCTCGGGCGCCGTCGACGATATCAAGGGACTGAGAGTGACCGACGTTCTCGACGGTCTCAACGACGTACTGGCGCCGCTGGTCTTCCCGGCACGCGAGGATGGGTCGGACCCGCGTATCTGCCCGAAGTGCGGTTCGGGCAACCTGTCGCTGAAGCTCGGCAAGTATGGCGCTTTCGTCGGCTGCTCGAACTATCCCGAATGCGGCTATACGCGCCAGCTCGGCGAGGACGGCAACGGCGAAGCGGCGGCCGGCGAGAACGGCACCAGGGTGCTTGGCAAGGATCCCTATACGGAGGAGGAGATCACGCTCAGGAGCGGGCGCTTCGGCCCCTACGTCCAACGCGGAGAGGGCAAGGAGGCCAAGCGCTCCAGTCTGCCGAAAGGCTGGGCTGCCGACAGCGTCGACCACGAAAAAGCGCTTGCGCTGCTGTCGCTGCCGCGCGACGTCGGCAAGCATCCGGAAACCGGCAAGATGATCTCTGCCGGGCTCGGCCGCTACGGTCCCTTCGTTCTCCACGACGGAACCTATGCCAATCTCGAGAGCATCGAGGACGTTTTCGCGATCGGCATCAACCGTGCCGTATCGCTGATTGCGGAAAAGCAGGGCAAGCCCAAAGGGCGCGGTGCCGGAACGCCTGCGGCCCTCAAGGAACTGGGCGAGCACCCGGACGGCGGCGGCAAGGTGACGGTGCGCGACGGCAGGTACGGGCCTTATGTCAATTTCGGCAAGATCAATGCGACGCTGCCGAAGGGCAAGGACCCGACCGCGATGACGCTCGACGAGGCCGTTGCGATGATTGCCGAGAAGGCCGGCAGGGGAAGCAGCCGGCGGCCGGCTCGCGGCAATGGTTCCAAGCCCGCGAAGAAGAAGAGCACCAGAAAACCGGTCGCGACGGCCGCGGCCGGGCGGATGGCCTGATGGGGGGCCGCGCGGCAACGACGGCCAGCCGGCGGGCGAACGATCCGCCA
>JAJFMR010000447.1 GCA_020696915.1 Rhizobiaceae bacterium
GACCAGTTCCTTGCCCGTCCCGGACTCGCCGCTGATCATTACCGTCAGGTCGGTCTGCATCATGCGGGCGAGCATGCGGTAAATGTCCTGCATGGCGGCCGAGCGCCCGACCAGCGGCATTGCCTCGGCATCTCCCTCGGAGCGCTGGTCGAGCTTCGGCCGCCGCGGCTCCGCAAGCGCGCGGCTGACAATCGCCAGAAGCTCGTTGAGATCGAAAGGTTTTGGCAGATATTCATAGGCGCCGGTTTCCGACGCCCTGATGGCGGTCATGAACGTGTTCTGCGCACTCATCACCACGACCGGCAGTTCCGGCCGCGCCTTCTTGATTCGCGGCAGCATGTCGAAGGCGTTTTCATCCGGCATGACGACATCGGTGATGACGAGATCACCCTCGCCGGCCGCCACCCAGCGCCACAGCGTGGCGGCATTGGAGGTAACCCGTACTTGATGCCCGACACGCGACAGCGCCTGGTTGAGCACCGTGCGTATGGCGGCATCGTCGTCGGCCACCAGGATGCTGCCGGGAACCGTCAAGGGCGTCCTCCCTCCGCTCCGGGTTCCGGCCGGACGGCCGCCTCCTTCCAGGCGGGCATCAGGACCCGAAACGTGGTGCCGGGCGGCGTCGACTCGCATTCCACGATGCCGCCATGCTCCCCGACGATCTTGGCGACGAGCGCCAGGCCGAGCCCGGAGCCGTTCGGCTTGGTGGTGATGAAAGGGTCGAACAGGATCGGCAGCAGATCATCGGGGACACCCGGCCCATTGTCGCGGACACAGAACTCCAGCGGCAGCGACACCCGACCCGGAGTACCTGGAACGGAGACCCTGATGCCGGGACGGAAAGCCGTGGACAGCGCAATCTCCCCGGCCGGCGAATTGCCGACCGCCTCGGCGGCATTCTTCACGAGATTGAGGAACACCTGGACCAGCTGGTCGCGATTGGCGAAGACCGGCGGCAGCGACGGATCGTAGTCCTCGACCATCCTGATGCGACTCGCAAAGCCGTTGCCGGCGATGGCCTTCACGTGGTCGAGCACGACGTGGATGTTCACCGGATAGCGGTCGACCGGCCGTTCGTCGGAAAATATCTCCATCCGGTCGACCAGGGAAACGATGCGGTCGGTCTCGTCGGTGATCAGCCGGGTAAGCGCCCGGTCCTCGTCCGAAACGACGGTTTCCAGCAACTGTGCCGCGCCCCTTATCCCCGACAGCGGGTTCTTGATCTCGTGGGCCAGCATGGCCGCCAGTCCGGTGACCGAGCGGGCGGCGCCGCGATGCGTCATCTGGCGGTCGATCTTGTCCGCCATCGACCGTTCCTGGAGCATTACCACGACCGATCCGGGCACTTCGGGGACCGGAGCCACGTAGATGTCGACGATCCTCTCGACGCCGAGGCGCGGCGACGAGATGTCGACGCGGTATTCGTTGACCGGGGCGCGCCGCTCCCGGACCTGCTCGACCAGGGAGAGGATCGGGCTGCCGAACGGCACGTACTGCGCCAGCGTCTTCTTCGCCAGCATCGCGGCGCTCGCCCGAAAGAAATCTTCCGCGTCGGCGTTGGCGTAAGTGATCGCGCCGCCGGCGCCGACCATGATCACCGGGCGGCGGATCGTGTTGAGAACGATCCGAGCGGGGTCGGATCGGGTGACGTCGGGCTCCGCCATCACGTTCATGCGGCGGCCCGCCGCGCAACGGGATGAAACGCGTGACGCAGCATCTGCATCACGCCTGCAGGATCGATGCAGGTCATGATCCTTGCACGCCGCTCCGACGAAACGTCCGGGGCGTGGCGGTCGAGGTACCAGCCGACGTGCTTGCGCGCCTGGCGTAGGCCGCTTTCCCGCCCATGCAGCGCCAGCATCTCCTCGTAGTGGGCGATGACATAGTCGGCCATCGCTTCGGGAGAGCCCGGCGCCGGACGGGCCGGAACGTGTCCCTGCGCAGCAGCCACGATCTCGCCGGCGGTCCAGGGGGCGCCATAGTGCGCCCTTCCGATCATGACTGCATCGGCCGCCGACTGCTCGAGGATGGCCGTCGCATCTTCGATCGAGCCGACATCGCCATTGGCCACGACGGGGATCGACACCGATGCCTTGACGCGCGCGATGGCACGCCAGTCCGCCTTGCCCTGATAGAACTGGCAGCGCGTGCGCCCATGCACGGTGATCATCCTGACGCCTGACTGCTCGGCACGGCGTGCAAGATCCGGCGCGTTGAGCGCCGTCTCGTCCCAGCCGAGGCGCATCTTCAGCGTGACCGGGCACGCGACGGCGCCGACCACCGCATCGATGAGGGTCAGCGCATGGTCGAGGTCGCGCATCAGTGCGGATCCCGAATAGCCCCCGGTCACCTTCTTGGCCGGGCAGCCCATATTGATGTCGATGATGTCGGCGCCTTCGCCGGCCGCGATCCGCGCCGCCTCCGCCATGGCATGAGCCTCCCGCCCGGCAAGCTGGACCATGTGCACCGGGAGGCCGGGATGGTGAATCCGGCGGCCCGCCTTCGGCCGCCCTTTGGCGAGCTCGCCGCTGGCCACCATTTCGGAAACGACGAGACCTGCTCCATGTGCGTCGGCGCGCTTCCGGAAAACTGCGTCGGTGACGCCCGACATCGGCGCCAGGAATACCCGGTTGCGCAGCATGACCCCGGCGATGTCCAGCGGCTTCGCGAGCTCGGCGACCAAGTCATTCATGCACAAAAACCAAGCATCGTGTCGGATTGCTCAATCACTAGACAGAACCGCCCGGGCTTGCAACGTCGAAAGTGTCGCGGCAGCTGGAGAAACCGTCTGGCCTTGGCGTTCCAGCACCGCTAGACCTCGGCGGCATGGACGACAGGTTTTCGGAAATTGCGGTCGTGGTGGTGGCGGCCGGCCGCGGCGAGCGGGCGGGAGGCGACCAGGGTCCCAAACAGTATCGGAGCATAGGCGGGCGGGCGGTCATCGCGCGGACCGTGGAAGCCTTTCGTGCGCACCCCGGGATCGGCCGCATCGTCGTTGCCATTCACCCGGACGACGAAGCCCGCTTCCATTCCGCGGTGAAAGGCTTCGAGCAGGTCTCATGCGTGTTGGGGGGCGCGACGCGGCAGGCGTCGACCCTTGCGGCGTTGCGTGCCCTGC
>JAJFMR010000064.1 GCA_020696915.1 Rhizobiaceae bacterium
TTCGGTCAGTCCCGGCACGGAGGATAGCGTCGAGGAACCGTGCCCCACTTCTCTCGGCATGCGCACCGCTTTTCCCGTCCGCACGCTCTCGTCGGCGGCGAGGCAGACGGCGAGCGACTTCACGGCGTCGTCCATGTGGCGGTCGAGATCGACGTCGTTCCTGATCGCGTCGAGCAGGAATTGCTGCTCGCGTTCGCAGAGCGCCTGGTGGCCCGGCTCACCCTGCATCGACAGCAATTCGTCCGGTACGGCGAAGCTGCCGCCGGCGCCGAGTTCGGCACGGTGGATGCGGATCCGCGAGGTTTTCGTGTGAGTGTCGATGTCGTCCGATCTGGCGCTTTCATCCATGACGATCGAGACGCAGCCCCGCGGCGAGATGACGTCCTTCACGAAGAACGCAGTCTCCGAAATCATCGGCCCCCAACCCGCCTCGTACCAGCCGACGGAGCCGTCCTCGAACAGGACCTGGAGATGACCGTAATTGTACATGGACGGATCGATCTCGCCGCTCAGCCGCAGGCCCATGCCGCGCACCTCGACGGGCCTGGCGTCGGTGATCTGGCACATCACGTCGATATAGTGGACGCCGCAGTCGACGATCGGCGAGGTCGTCTGCATCAGCTGCTTGTGGGTTGCCCAGGTGGCGCCGCTCGATTGCTGGTTCAGGTTCATGCGGAACACAAAGGGCGGCCCGAGCCGGCGCGCCTCAGCGACGAGCCGGTTCCAGGACGGATGGTGGCGCAGTATGTAGCCGACGACCAGTTTCTTTCCGTTCGCCCGCGCGGCGTCGACGACGCGCCTGGCGTCGGCGACCGTCGTTGCCAGCGGCTTCTCCACGAAGACATGGCAGCCCGCCTCGAGCGCCGTCACGGCATAATCGGCATGGCTGTCCGAATAGGTGTTGATCGACGCGACGTCGGGACTGGTCGCGGCGAGCGCCGCCTCGAAGGAGCGGCCAACGTCATAGCCCGCGAGTTCTTCCGGAAGCTCGACCTCGGAGCGGTTCACCAGCGCGGCGATCTCGAAGCCCGGATTGCGGTGATAGGCGAGCGCGTGGCTGCGGCCCATATTGCCGAGGCCGGCGACGACGACTCGCAGCGGTCGCGAGGTGATGCTCAACTTTCACTCCGTTCGAGCCCGGCGGTTGAGGTCAACAGGGCGGTCCGGACCCAACTCATTTGACCGCTCCCGAGGTGATGCCGCGGATCAGCTGCCGCGAGAAGATCAGATAGAGGATCAGCACCGGCAGGATGGCGAGCGACAGCGCCGCCAGCACCGCATTCCAGTTGGTCACGTACTGGCCGATGAACAGCTGCGAGCCGAGCGTGATCGTCTTGGTGGCTTCGGACGGCGCCAGAATCAGCGGAAACCAGAGGTCGTTCCAGATCGGGATCATGGAAAACACCGCGACCGTCGCCATCGCCGGCCTCACCAGCGGCAGCACGAGGCGGAAGAAGATGCGATATTCGGAAAGCCCGTCGATCCGGCCGGCATTCTTCAGATCGTCCGACACCTGCTTCATGAACTCCGCCAGGATGAAGACGCAGAGCGGCAGGCCCTGCGCGGTGTAGACGAGAACCAATGCCGTCAGCGTGTTGACCAGCCCGCTTGCCACCATCAGCTGCAAGATCGCCACGGTGCCCAGCCGGATGGGGATCATGATGCCGAGCGCCAGATAGAGGCCCATCAGCGTGTTGCCGCGGAAACGGTATTCCGCAAGGGCAAAGGCGGCCATCGAGCCGAACAGCAGGATGAAGAACAGCGAGGCCACGGTCACCACGAGGCTGTTCTGGAAATAGAGAAGGAAATCGCCCTGCTCCAGGACGGTCCGGTAGCCGACCAGGTCGAAGGTCGCGGCAGTCGGCGGCGACAGCGGCGAGCGGAAGATGGCGGCGCGTGACTTGAATGAATTGATGATGACGACGACGACGGGGAACAGCGCAATTCCCGTATAGGCGATGAGCGCGGCGTGTGCGGCGATGCTGTGCGGCAGCGAAACGCCGGCGCGGTTCACGGGCGCCTCCTTCCGCCCCGCCGAAAAAGACCATCCTTTGCCTGGTGCGGATCGAACACTGGCGCCGCCTTCAGTACTGGTATCGACGAAGCCGCGTCTGGACGGCGAACAGATAGAGGCACACGCCCGCCAGTATGATGAAGAACATCATCGAGGCGATCGCCGAGCCCATGTAGGGGTCACCGATCTGCAGCTGGAAGCCGAAAAAGGTCCGGTAGAGAAAGGTGCCAAGGATGTCGGTGGAAAAATTCGGACCGGCGAGCGCGCCCTGCGCCGAATAGATGAGGTCGAAAGCGTTGAAATTGGCGACGAAGGTGAGGATCGAGATGATGCCGATCGACGGGAGGATGAGGGGCAGCTGGATCTTCCAGAACTGCGCCGTTCCGGTGATGCCGTCGCATTCGGCAGCCTCGATGACTTCGTCGGGGATCGACAGCAGCGCCGCATAGATCAGCATCATCGGAATGCCGACGAACTGCCAGACCGAGATCAGGCTGAGCGTGGTGAGCGCATATTCTTCCTTGCCGAGCCACGGAGCAAACAGGCTCTTCAGGCCGACGAGGTCGAGAATATTCGGTGCCACGCCCCACAGAGGGGACAGGATCAGCTTCCAGGCGAACCCCACGATCACGAAGGAAAGGATGGTCGGGATGAATATCGCGGTGCGATAGAAGGCGGAAAAGCGCAGCCGCGGACTGGAGAGGAGCGCAGCCAGCGCGATGCCGATCGGGTTCTGGACGAGCATGTGGATGATGAAGAACCATGTATTGTTCCAGAGCGCGTTCCAGAAGGTGGCGGACCAGCGGGGGTCGAGGAAAAGCGTGCGGAAATTTTCGAGCCCGACGAAGGTGCGAGTTCCGTTCGCCGACCTGAACAGCGACAGCTCCAGCGTCCCGAAGAGCGGCAGGATCATCACCGCAGTATAGACCAGCACGGCCGGCGCCAGGAACACCGCGATGTGCCAGCGGAAGGGCCGTCTTGTCCTCGGTTCATCAATTGTCGCCATCCTCGAAGATCTCTGTCGTGGAGCAAATGCGCAGCCGACCCTCTCGCCGGCGTTCGACTGCAACGGTTCGCTTCTGCCAGTTTGGCGGAGGCGGCGGCCGCGACTTCCCCGCCAGATGGATGCCGGCCGCATCGCCGCGGCCGGCAGTGCCGTCATTTCGCGGGCTTGTACCAGCTGTCGAGGCCGTCCTGCAGCCGCTTTGCGGCGGCCTCCGGCGTCTCGGTGCCGTTGATGACGTTCGCCGAGGCGACCCAGGTCTCGTTTTCGAGGTTCGGCGTGCCGCGCGACAGGATCTGGTAGGTCGAGCGGATCGTCGGCTGGCACTTGCCACGCCAGGAAACGAACTCCTGCGCCAACGGGTCCTCCATGGTCACTGGCGTCGAGGACAGGCTGAAGAAGCCGGGAAGCGCATTGGCGTAGATGGTGGCGAACTCCGGCGACGCTACCCAGGTGAGGAAGGTTTTGGCTGCGTCGGCATTGGCGCTCTTGGCATTGAGGCCGATCGCGATGTCGGTGTGATCGGAGATGTAGCAGGTATCGCCCGCCGCCTTCACCGGGGGCGGGAAGGCGCCCATCTTGAACTGCGCCTGCGTGTTGAAGACGGAGATTTCCCAGGACCCTGCCGGATAGATGGCGGCGCGGCCAAGCGTGAAGAGGTTCTGGCTGTCCGGATAGGCCTGCGCCTCGAAGCCTTCGCCGAGATAATCCTTCCACTTGGCGAGCGTCGCGAAGGGCTCCACCCATTGCGGGTCGGTGAGCTTCTGCTCGCCCTTGAGCAGCGCCAGCCGGCCCTCCTCGCCCTTCCAGTAGTTGGGGCCGATGTTCTGGTAGCCCATCGTCGCGGCTTCCCAGAGGTCCTTGGTGCCCATGGCCATCGGAATGTAGGTGCCGTCCGCCTTGATCTTCTCGAGAGCCGCGAAGAACTCTTCCTCGGTCGCCGGAACCGTGATGCCAAGCTGCTGGAATGCGTCGGCATTATAGATGAAGCCATGGATGACCGAGGCCATCGGCACGCAGAAGGTCGCCTTGCCGTCGTCCGTCTGCCATGCCGACTTCGCCACGTCGGAGAAGTTCTCCATCCCGGGCAGGCTGCTGAGATCGGCGAGATGACCCTTGTTGAAAAGCTCGAGCGACGCGTCGAACGGGCGGCAGGTGATCAGGTCGCCCGCCGCGCCGGCGTCGAGCTTGGCATTGAGCGCCGCATTGTATTCGGTCGGCGCCGAGGGTGCGAAAGTCACCTTGATGCCGGGATTGGCCTTTTCGAAGGCGGGGATCAGCTTTTCCTGCCAGATGGCGAGGTCGTCATTGCGCCAGCTTTCGATCGTGAGCGTCTTGTCCTGGGCAGCGGCGATGCCGATCGCGCCGGGCATGCTGGACGCCACCAGCAATGCGAAACCAATCCGTCCGTTCATGTCATTCTCCCTGTTGACCTGTTGTCAGGTTCCGTCTTGGCGGGAGCTTCCGCTCCCTGCAGCCGCGACAGCGCCGAGCGCAGATTGTGGCCCGTGCCGTCGAGCAATTCCAGCGCCGATTCGAGCGTTGCGGCGCCCGCCGCCAGAAGCACGGCCGGCTTGACCGCTCCCCCCGTCCGATCGAGCAGGGACAACGCCTCGGCCTCGCGGCAGCCACCGATCGCCGAGACAATCCGTGCAGCGCGCGCCCTGAGTTTCAGATTGTCCGCCCGCACGTCCACCATGTAGCCGTCATGCACGTGGCCGAGATGGATCGCGGTGAGGGTCGAGAGCATGTTGAGGGCGATCTTCTGGGCCGTGCCCGCGCCCATCCGGGTCGAGCCGGCGATGAGTTCGGGCGGGGTCGCGAGCAGCACTGCAGCATCGGCCTTCATCAGAAGCGGCGTTTCCCGGTTGTTGGCGATGCCGACCGTCTTCGCGCCGCGCCGAGCTGCCTCCTCGAGCGCGCCCGACGCGTAAGGCGTCGTGCCGCTCGCCGACACCGCGACCAGGCAGTCGCCCGCGCCCAGGCCTGCTGCCGCGACGCGCCTTGCGGCCTCCACGGCGTCATCCTCCGGACCGCCGGCAAGCGAATCCAGCGCCCCATCCCCGCCGGCGGTCAAAAGGACGATGCGGTCGCGGGAGATGCCGAAGGTACCTGGAAGTTCGAGCGCATCGGCGAGTGCCATAAGCGCGGAGCTGCCGGCTGCCGCATAGGCAATCCTGCCACCCGCCGACAGGCATTCGGCAAGCATGGAGGCCGCCCTGGCGATCTCCGGAATGGCGTTGCGGACGGCCTTTGCCGCCTCGATCTGGCCCTCGGCAAGCAGACCGAGAACCGAGGACGCCGGAAGCATGTCCAGACCGGACGAACACTCGTGCAACGCCTCGGTATGCATTCCCGCCATGCCAGCTCCTCTTCGACTTGGACGATACCAAAAAAAGACCACTTGTCTAGCGCCCGGATTAACGAATCCCGGCCCCTGCTCGGGTCACCCGCGAATAAACATGCGCGATCCGCATGTTAGCTTGTCAGATCATCTCCCACGAAATTAAGACTTGGATGCTGGTATTTTATTGGTATCCTCAAGCGAGGAGGATCCTGGCTTGGATCTTGTGCTTGGCATCGATGGTGGCGGCACCGGCTGCAGGGCAGCGCTCGCAAGCCTGTCCGGGCGCATTGTCGGGCGGGGCAGCAGCGGTCCGGCCAACGTCTGGACGGACGCTGAAGGCGCACGCCGGAACATCCTGCACGCCGTCGAGCAGGCTTTCACCGCCGCCGGCTGCGACAAGGCGCTGATCGCCTCCACCGACGCCGTTCTTGGGCTTGCCGGAGCCAATGTCGGCAATTCCGGGGCGCGGCTGATGGCCATGCTCCCTTTCCGCCGGAGCGTCGTCGAGACGGATGCCGTCTTAGCCTTGGAAGGGGCGCTCGGTCCCCACGACGGGGCCATCGCCGCGCTCGGCACCGGCAGTGTCTATCTCGGCCGCGTTGCCGGCCGCCTGCGGCGGATCGGCGGCTGGGGCTTCGTGATCGGCGATCTGGGCAGCGGCGCGCGCATCGGACGGGATCTCCTGCAGGAAGCGCTGCTCGTAAACGACGGCGTCCACCGGGGTTCGGCACTGATCGATGTCGTGCTGGAACGCTTCGCAGGCGATCCCCGGCAGGTGGTGGAATTCACGGCCGCGGCGCAGCCCGCCGACTATGGCGGGTTTGCCCCCCTGGTGTTCGAGCATGCCGAAGGCGGCGATGCCGTGGCGCGCATGCTTGTGGCGCGCGCCGCGTCCGACGTCGGGGAGTCGCTCGACGCATTCGGACTGGAGCCGCCGCAGCGCCTGTGCCTGCTCGGCGGTCTCGCTGGACGCTACGCGCCGCTGCTTGCCGGGCGCCACCAAGCGCTCCTCCATCCGCCGCTCCAGGACGCGCTCGGCGGCGCGGTGGCGATGGCGCTGCGCATCTTCGGGAAAACGGAGGCGAGCCATGCCTGATGCGGCGGAACGGATCTTCGAAAGCGTCCGCGTCTCACCGCAGAAAGACGCGCCGCTCTACCTGCAGCTGAAGAAAGGCATCGAGCAGGCGGTGAGCGCCGGGGTCATCGGACCCGGCGACGCACTGCCCTCCGAGCGCGACATCGCGGCCAGGGCCGCCGTGTCACGGGTGACCGTGCGGAAAGCGGTGCAGGATTTGGTGAAGAGCGGGGTGCTGGTGCAGCGGCACGGTTCGGGCACCTTCGTGGCGCCGCGCCTCCAGCGCGTCGAGCAGTCGCTGTCGACGCTTACCTCGTTCAGCGAGGACATGGCCCGGCGGGGCATGACGGTGCAGTCTGCCTGGCTCGAACGCGGCCTGTTCCCGCCGTCCCCGGACGAGATGATGAAACTTGGCCTGCCTGCCGGCGAAAGGGCGGCTCGCGTCAGCCGGCTGCGCTCGGCCAACGGAACGCCGCTCGCCATCGAGCGCGCGTCACTGTCGGCCAGCGTCCTGCCCGACCCGGACAGCGTCGGGGCGTCGCTCTATGACGCCCTCGAAAGGACCGGCAACCGGCCGGTGCGGGCAGTGCAGCGCATTTCGGCGGCAAGCCTCGGCGACGCCGATGCGCGCCTCCTCGGCGTGCCGTCGGGCGCCGCCGGCCTTCACATCGAGCGCATCTCCTACCTGGCGACGGGCAAGGTGATCGAATTCACCCGCTCTATCTACAGGGGCGACGCCTACGATTTCGTCGTCGAGATGCGTCTCACGGACGCGAAGCAGGAGCCGGCATGAGCGAAGCCACCCACATGGGGCGCGAGATCGCCGAGATCCCCGATGCCGCCGCGAGGCTGCTCGATGCTTCGGAAGGCGCAATTGCCGCCGCAGGAAGACGGCTCGGCGAATTGCGGCCGCGTTTCCTGACCACGGTGGCGCGCGGCTCTTCCGACCATGCGGCGTCCTTCCTGAAATATGCGATAGAGATTTCGACCGGCCTCCCGGTTGCCTCGATCGGACCTTCCATAGCCTCCATCTACGGAACGACGCTCAAGCTTTCGGACTCCGCCTGCCTGTCGATCTCGCAGTCCGGAAAAAGCCCTGACATCGTCGCGCTTGCACGGGCGGTGCGCGAAGGGGGAGCGGTTTCGATCGCCATCACCAACACCGCCGATTCGCCGCTGGCGGGCATCTCGGACCACACGCTCGATATTTCGGCCGGTGCGGAAAGAAGCGTCGCGGCGACCAAGACTTTCGTGAACTCGGCGCTCGCCGGACTCCTGCTCCTGGCGCACTGGACCGGCGACCGGCAGCTTCTTGCTGCGCTACGTTCGCTGCCCGCGCTGTTCGAGACGGCAATCGGCTGCGACTGGATGGACCTGGGCGGTGCGCTCGACACCGACGCCTCGCTGTTCATCCTCGGCCGCGGCCCCTCGCATGCCATCGCCAACGAGGCGGCGCTGAAATTCAAGGAGACCTGCGCGATGCATGCCGAGGCCTACAGCACGGCCGAAGTCATGCACGGCCCGCTGGCGCTGGTCAGCAAGGATTTCCCGGTGCTGGTGCTTGCGGCACGCGACGCCTCGGAGCAATCGGTGGCGGAAGCCGCGGACGGGCTTGCCGCAAGGGGTGCTGCAGTGTTCGTGACGTCGCTGCTTGCAGGCCGGGCACGGACACTGCCGCACGCGGCGACCGGCCACCCGCTTACCGACCCGCTGCCGCTGATCGTTTCCTTCTATTCCTTCGTCGAGGCATTCGCCCGCCGGCGCGGGCTCGACCCCGATCGGCCGCCGAATCTGCGCAAGATCACGGAAACCATATGACCGGCCCTTTCGCTCTCACCGGCGCGCGCATCTTCGACGGCGAGGCCTGGCACGACGACTCGGCCGTTCTGGTACGCGGCGGCAAGATCGAGGCGCTGGTGCCACGCGCAGATGTGCCGGCCGGCCTTGACGTCGTGGACTGTGGCGGCCGGATCGTCGCGCCCGGTTTCGTCGACCTCCAGGTGAATGGCGGCGGCGGCGTCATGCTCAACGACAATCCGGACATCGCCAGCATCGAAACCATATGTCGCGCGCACGCGCCGTTCGGCACGACGGCGCTGCTTCCGACACTGATCACCGACACGACCGGACTCACGGCTGCGGCATTGGCTGCCGGGGCCGAAGCCGCGCGCCGGAACATACCCGGCTTTCTCGGCCTGCACCTCGAGGGACCGCACCTGTCGAGGAGCCGCAAGGGCGCGCACGACCCGGCGCTGATCCGACCGATGACGGAGGCCGATCAGGCGGCCCTCGTCGCGGCTCGCGCAACCATGCCGGTGCTGCTCGCCACCTTGGCGCCGGAAGCGGCTTCCCCGGCGCAGATTTCGGCGCTGGCAGGCGCCGGCCTCGTCGTCAGCCTAGGCCATTCCGATGCCAGCTGGCAGGACTCGAGAACAGCCGCCGCCGCAGGCGCATCGATGGTCACGCATCTCTTCAACGCGATGAGCCAGATCGGCAATCGCGAGCCGGGACTGGCGGGAGCGGCGCTCGATCTCGGAATGCTGTCGGCCGGCCTGATTGCCGACGGGATCCATGTCGACCGCGCCACGATCGGCATCGCGCTGCGTGCCAAGCAGGGTCCAGGCAGGATTTTCCTGGTCACCGATGCCATGGCCACGATCGGCACCGAACTCAAATCCTTTCTCCTGAACGGGCGCGAAATCAGGCGGGAGAACGGCCGGCTGACGCTGGCCGACGGAACGCTGGCCGGTGCCGATCTCGACATGATTTCTGCGGTGCGGTTCATGCACCGGGAGATCGGGCTCGAGCTCGTCGAGGCCCTACGCATGGCGGCGATCTATCCGGCGCGCGCCGTCGGCCAGTCGCACCGGATCGGAGTTCTCGGCCCGGGAAGCGCGGCCGACATGGTCGTCCTGTCAACCGACCTCGAGGTCAGGAATGTGTGGATCGGTGGCCGCCGGGTTTTTTCCGCCACTTGAAGTCCTCCGGTGACGGCACCGGGAGTGCATTGAACGAACCCGGAGCCGCCTCCTCAGCCGGTCCGGCCGACCGTCGGGGGGGCGCGTCGCCGCCCAGCGTGCGCAATGGCGTTGCCGGAGGTCGAGGCTGGCCGCTGTACCTGCAGCGGTTCGCCGAACCGCTGCAACGCCTGAGTCAAGAACCTTGCGCTCGATCGTCTCGATTTGCGCGCACCGGCCAACGGTCAGTGCGTCACCTTCCAGTCTTCATGTGTCTTCGATTCCCTGACCACCTGATTGTTGAACGCCTCCGGAATCTGGGCGTTGCAGATGGGCAACGTCGTATCCAGCACACTTCGTTCATAGCGGGGATCGTTGGGCGTTCCGTTGACGACGTGGGAAATGTTCATGTCCATGAGATCGCCGGGCCTTGCGGGAAGCTGCACATTCTGTCCGGCCTGCATGCCGAAATGGGCTCGCCAACGGACATTCCACTGAAACGACTTGAGCACCTTGATCGGCTTGCCCGGTCCCTTCTGGAAGGCGAACATGTTGGCGAATGCCCTGGAATATTGCAGCGAGTAGAGCTGGTTTATTCGAGTCGCCTGGTTATTGACCCTGTTGAGGCCCCACCAATGGGGAGAAGGGGAATCGCTGAAGAGAACGGTGAAGACGAGCGTCCCGCCAGCAGGGATTTTTGTCCCAAGCGGTAGAAAGCCGCTCACCCGCCGGTTCCACCAGTCCGTCATCGGCATTTCCGGATCGTAAAAGATGATCGGACCGATGAACGGGAGTCTCTCGAAAGCACCTTTCAGTCCGGTCTTGGCGAGGGTGTCCCGGCAAAGTTGCTGCTTGAGTGCCGGCGGCCGGTCTCTGGCCACGAACACGCTGCCCTCGGCGGGATCCGGATTGCGATAGTGCGCCCAGTCGTTGTTGATGAACGCCAACTGGATAAACCCGAACCTCCAAAGTCCTATGTCCTCGCCCGGAGTGCCCCGTACGGTGACGGTCGCCAACGCGAAGATCTCGGGAAACTTGATCTGGATTGCCCCCGACAACGCCGCTGCCTGCGGCAATTGCGGATGCCCGGACTGAATGATCTGGACGGCCGGCGGCTCCAGCGATCGCCAGACCAGCAAGACCACGTCCTCATATTTGACATCTGCCATTCGGGCCTCCGGACCCGCAGGACACACGGGATCGTGCTCCGCAATTCCGAGTCTCAGTCAGGCACAGCTGTATGCGGGCAGGTCGGCAGCCAGCTCTGGTGATCGTTCTGGAGAGTGCATTCCGCAGCGCGCTGCCGAAATGCTCGGAGCCGGTCGCATGACGCTCCCTCTGCTTTACAAGTTACTTGATGACAACTCATGCAGTCGGTCGGTCGAAGATACCCTACCAGAAAATCTTTGAAAGCGACAGTCCCCGCAAACCAAACCTTGACCAGGCTGGGTTCGTTCTCTTGCGGATGCTTTCCGCAAGGCATCCGGCCAAGCTCTTGCGGATGCTTTCCGCAAGGCATCCGGCCAAGGCGTGCTCGTCGCCCC
>JAJFMR010000065.1 GCA_020696915.1 Rhizobiaceae bacterium
GCCAGCGCGGACGCGAACAGGTCCGGGTCGTCGGCTTCGATCAGTCCGCAGGGTTCGCCGCCATAGCCGAGAGCGCGCGTCAGCAGATTGGCGATGGCGATATTTGCGGCAAGGCCGCCGGTGTCGTGCCGGGGCCTGGACGGTCCGAGAACCCGGACCAGCAAGGCGCCCCAGGCGAATGGGGCCGTCCATGCCTCCACCCCGAGCTGCGTGGTTTCGTTGACGGCAACGGGCAGCACGTTCGCCGGCAGGCCGGGACCGAAGCGCGCCAGCGCATCGATCAGCGGCTCGCCGTGACCAAGGTCGTGAAACAGCACGACCGGGTCGCGTCCTCCGGCCTGCCGGTAAGCGACGAGCAGCGAGCGCAGCCGCCGCAGCAGCGCATCGGCCTTGGGAACCGCGTATTCTGCGGCGCCGGTCGGGCAAGCGGCCGCGCAGCTGCCGCAGCCGGCGCAGACTTCCGCATCGATTGCGACGTGATTGCCGGCCGGCGTTATGGCCCCCGTCGGACAGACCTCCAGGCAGCGCGTGCAGCCGACGATCCGCGAGCGTGAATGCGCGCAGAGATCGGCGGAAAAGTCGATGTACCGCGGCTTGTCGAAATCGCCGACCAGGTCGGCCGCCTTCCACACGGCCTCGGTGAAGGACACGCCATTGCCTGGGTCGGCCCTGATGTAGCCGTCGCGGAGATCATGCGCCGGAAACAGCGGCACGCCTCCCGAAAGGTCGAGCAGGATGTCGCAATTCGACACGGCGCCGTTCCGCGGAGCGCCGAAGCGCAGCCTGTCGCGCGAAGAGGGAACGGGTGCCGCGAAATCGTCCACGACGAGCTCGAAAGCGCCGAGATGCCCGCTGGCATTGCGGATCGTTCCCTGCATGACCGGGAAGTCCCAGATGCGGTGCGGCATGACGTCGCGCGGCCGGGAAAGCAGCACGGTGACGTCGAGCCGGTCGGCGAGCCGGCGACCTGCCTCAATCGCCTTTTCGTCGCAGCCATAGATCAGCACGACGCCACGGCTCTGGAGCGTCACAACGGCCGGCGGGGCAGCCGTTTCGGCAGCCATGGCGATGAGCGCAGCCGCTTTCGGGCCGGCGGCGGCGCTGGCGTCCGACCAGCCCGCCATCTCGCGAATATTGCCGAAGGCAAGTTCGCCGGCATGGCCGGCCTCTCGGGCCAGTTCACGAAACAGCGGCGCCTGTTGCGTGCAGCCGATAGTCACCGGGACCTTGCCGCCGAGCACGGCTCGCACGCGGTCGAGTTCGGCGCCGCAGAACTGATGTCCCGTCTCGACCGCCGCGGCGGGAGAGCCGCGCGCCACGCTGCTGCCGTAATCCGGCATGGTCGCCTCACAGGAACACACCAGTATTTTCCGCTTGTCCGCCAATTTCACGTCACTCCCGTGGCGGGACGCTCGCCTTGCTGGCGCCGCCCCTCTAGAAGCCTATAATCATAATCAGTCGCAGTCACGGAATATACGGCTTCATGCCAATGACCTATCGGCCCTCGGAATTCGAGCGAGCCATCGATCTGCCCCCTCCCTACAGCCTGGTTCCCCTGCGGGAAGCCGGCGACGCGTTCGACCATGCCTGCGCCATCGCGGACAGCGAAGGCGCCGGCATGCTGGTCTGGGTGCGCCGCTACGATCTCGTGGAATTTGCCGTGACGCTCGAACCGGACGAGCCGCTCAGCAGGGCGCGCCGTGCGTTCTTTGCCGGGTCGAACGCTCTCGCCGACGCGCTTGCCGTCCAGGCGCCGCCCGAACGTCCGATCACCCTGGACTGGCCTGATGCGATCCGCATCGACGGCGTGCTTGTCGGCGGCAGCCGCCTCGGCTGGCCGGAAGAGGCCGCGGAAGACCAAATCCCGCCATGGCTGGTGTTCTCGGGCATGGTCCGCGCCCGCGTGCTGCGCGCCGGCGAGTCCGGCCTGCGTCCGCTTTTCGGCGCGCTGGACGAGGTCGGCTTCGAGGAGATCGATGCCGGCGAGATCGTCGCCAGCTTCGCCCGCCATCTGATGCACAACTTCCATGAATGGGGCGAGACCGGCGCGGCGGTGGCGGGGCGCTGGCTCGAGCGCCTGTCCGGAGAGGGCGACCAGACTGTCCGGCTCGCCGACGATGGCGACCTTCTCCTCTTCGGGGCGAGCGGCACCGAGCCGAGCGAACGCCGCAGCCTGCGGGCGGCGCTTGCGCGGCCGACATGGCGCGATCCGGCGACGGGGGAGCCATGGCTTTGAGATTGCCGCGGACGATCCGTCTCGATGCGTCGGATACCTTCGTCTACCAACCGGCGGCCGAGCCCGGAGAATGGGCGGTGACCGGCACCTTCCTGTTTTTCGGCGTCGATACTGCGAAGCTTTCCGGCAAGCAGCGGCAGGCCTTCCGAGCCGGCTTCCTCGGCATAGCAAGCTTCGGATGGTCGACGCTGGCGATCGTCACCGAGGCGAGCGAAGGCGAGCGTGCCGCTGCCGTCGAGCACCTCGCCGCGCAACTGGTCAGGCACTGCGGAGCACCCGACCCGGCAGCCGCGCGCGCCGCCGCCGAGGAGGAAATCGCCTTCGCCCAGTCGCTGTGCGATCACCAGCCGAACACGCTGCTCGGCCTGCAAAGGACGAGCGAGGGCGACCACATAAGGGAGACTTTCCGGACGCTGCATCGCAGCGTCGCGCGGCTCGAGCCGGCGAACGCCTTCCGCTTCGTCGCGGTCGAGGAGGAGAACGGCGAAGACGTCGATATCGCGGCACTGGCGGAGCGGCCGTCGTGAACGACTTCTGGATCTCCTGCGGCCACCATCTGCTCGACCGCGATGCGGCCGGACGGCTTATCGTTACCGACGCGTTCCTGAAGGCCTATCTGGCGCGGCCGGAACTGCTGCCGCCCGAAACGGCCTGCGAGGCGGAGCGGCGCCTCCATCACGAGCTTCTGATGCACCACCCGCGGCGGCCGGTCGGCGCCGACGAAATCGCCGCGATAGAGGACGAGGACGCCCGCGAGAACTGGACATTCATGGTCGCCTTCCGCGACCTGCTGCTGACCACGGAAACGCTCGAAGCCGCCTATCTGGCGCTGGCGCGCGGCGCCGCCGGCAACGTGCCGCCGCTCTTCATGAACCAGCTGGCGCAGGTGGTCTTGCGCAATGCGCTCGACGGCGAAGAGGACGCGCATGTGCTGCGCGCCGCGGAACTGTTCTTCCGGCCGCAACGCGTCACGTTCCACGAGGGAACGGTGCTCCTTGCCGATGCCGAGACCGTGGAGACCCACGAGCAAAACCGTCATGCCTCACCGCTTCTGGCGATGCTCGGCGGCCCGGCGGCGACCGAGCTGGACATTCTCGACGAGGCGAACGAAGCGGACTATTGCGCCCGCAGCGATGCTTTCGACCTGGTGCTCAACCTCGGCGGCAGCGGGCGGGCCCGTCGCGGCCTCGCTGCCGCGATGGCCGCCTGGATACGTCATCTGCTCGCCGTCGACGTCAGGATCGAGCCGGTCGACCGGATAGACGACGAGAACTGGACATGGTTCGTCGGCCTCGACGCCGAGGGGACGCGGATCGGCAACGAACTCTGGAACGGGCGCGATCTGGAGGAAGCGGCAGCCGAGCGCATCATCGCGCTGTTCCGGCTGGATTTCAGCGATCCACGCGAGGCACCCCCCGAGGTGGGCGCCGGTCCGGTCTGGCTCATCCTTGCGATGACGCCGGACCGCACGATCCGCATGAAACCGCAGAATCTCGGCGTCGGTCTGCCGTTGCGCGCCGGCGCGGCGGCACACTGAGGAAAGAGCGTGATGATACAGGAAGCAATCGAAGTCGGCGTAATCGTCGAGCGCCGGGTCCTGAACAACCGCTGGGTCGACCATGCCTGGACGCCGGTTGCCGTGCTGGCCGGTGCGCCGGCGGCGCTGCCGTGGACGGTGCTCGATGAAACGCCGGTGGCAACACGCTATTACGCCGGCCCCAGCCAGCTCGAATTCTTCGCCTCGGATACCGAGATGTATCGCGAGAACCTGCGGGCCGGGCAGCCGAGCCTGTGGGTGTCACTCAGGCCTGTCAGCACGCCGCCCGGTGTCTCGCTTCGCCTCGTTACAGCCGATCCATCGGAGGCCGAAGCGCTGACGGAGCCAGGCACCGACATCATCGAGGCGGTTTCCATGCCGCCCGAGATCCGGGACCGTCTGGCTGCCTTCGTCGAGGCACACCACGTCGACCGTCCCTTCGTCAAACGCAAGCGCGACCGGGCCGACCCCGAGGCCTTTGCAAGCAGGCCTCCCGGTGTGCGCAACCGGGGGCGATGAAAGATGAGCGACGGCAATGTCTTCTCGCGCTGGTCGCGCCGCAAGCTCGACGCGCGGCAGAACGGGCCGAAAGAGAAGGCCGCGACGCCTAGTCCCGAGGCCGGTCTCCTTGCAGAGCCCGTCGAGGCCGAGGCCGCCGAGGCACAGCTTGCGGATGCAGGCCTCGTCGAGGCACAGCCTGCCGATGCCGAGCCTGCCGATGCCGAGCCTGCTGAGGCAGAGACCCCGGAAACCCTGCCCCGGCTCGAGGACCTTCACGCCGACAGCGACCTTTCGGCCTTTCTGCGCAAGGGAGTGCCGGCAGCGCTGCGAAACAGCGCATTGCGAAAGATGTGGTCGCTCGACCCGGTCATCCGCGACTATGTCGGGCCTGCGGAATATGCGTGGAATTTCAACGAGCCCGGATCGATGGCCGGGTTCGGGCCGCTCGAGCCGAACAGCGCGGTCGTGAATTTTCTTTCCACCGCAGGCAGGTCGGTCCTTGCGGAGCTGGAAGGAACGCCGACGGCAACGGACGTGCCGGCGGACGGGCAGCCAACTGAAATGCACAGCGTCTCAGACGGAGAGGAAAACGCGGAGACGGTACGGACAGCCGAAGCTCCGGCTTCGGAGGCACCGGCCGCAGCCGAGCCGACGCTGGTGGAATCGGCATCGCCGAAAGCTGCGGCCGATGCAGGGGCGACATCCTGCGAGGTGCCCGGGCCCGCCGAATCAGCACCCGAACCGGCTCGCCCGCGCCATGGCGGCGCCGTGCCGCGATGACGTCAAAGACGGCAAACCCCGTGGGGGCGGGCCTGGTTTTGGCGGAAATTGCCATCTGGGGAGGAAATCTAATGGATTCGCAGGCTTGCAAACGTTCGCTCAGGGGGGTTTAGTGGCCATAGGGAGCGGTCGCTCTACATAGGAAGCGTACCGTGAGGTCGTGTGACGTGAACATGGTTTCAGGTCTGGAGGAAGCGACGGGAAGGCCAGGCGGCAGCGCCGGGATGGACGACACCGATCTCGCACGCTCCCAGGAGTACGCGCTGCTCGGCTCGCTTCTGCAGCGCGCTCCGGATGCCGACTTCCTTGCACGGCTCTCGCAGCTCGAAGGCTCCGACACGCCGCTCGGCGAGGCCCATGCTCAACTCGCACAGGCCGCGGCAAGCGCGTCGGCGGAAAAGGTACGGCGGGAATATTTCGAACTCTTCGAGGGGGTCGGCCGCGGCGAACTGCTGCCCTATGCCTCCTACTATCTCACCGGGTTCCTGAACGAGCGGCCGCTGGCGCACCTGCGCGCCGATCTCGGCCGCCTCGGACTGGAGCGCGCCGACGGCCACTTCGAGCCGGAGGACCACCTCGGCACGCTTTGCGAGATCATGAGCGGCCTCGCGGCCGGCCGCTTCGAAGCCTCGTCCGGGGACGAGGCGAGCTTTTTTTCCCGGCATGTCTCGCCATGGGCGGGCCGCCTGTTCGCCGATCTCGAAAAGGCCCGCTCGGCCCGCTTCTACAAGGCGGTCGGCGCCGTCGGCCGGATTTTCATCGCCATCGAAGCCGAGGGCTTCGGCATGGAAACGCGCAGCCATGCGTGAGGAGCAGACAAGCCGAAGATCGCGCTCCTCGCGCCATGAACAGGGAGGTCAAAAATGCCCGACACGACCAGGACGGCGATGAACCGCCGCAATTTCCTGCGCGCCGTCACCGGCGCCTCGACGGTGGCGGCCGCAACCGCGGCCACCGCGCTCAACCCCGGCGAGGCGCATGCCTATGATCCGGGCGAGGAAGAAAGCGGCCCCCGGTACCAGGAAACCGATCACGTCAAGGCCTTCTATCGCGTGAACGGCTACGAGACGCTGAAGAAGTGAGGATGCCATGCTGACCAAGCGCAAGAACGGCCAGGCTGGCCAAACGAGGCTGCAGGCGCTGATGGGCGCGGCCGCCTCTCATCCCATCGACCGGCGCACTTTCCTGCGGCGCTCCGGTCTCGCAGTCGGCGGCATGGCGGCGATCGGCTCGTTTCAGCTCGGCACGGTCCAGAAGGCGGCGGCGATCAGCCCGCCGCAGCCCGGCGTGCCGATCGAACTGAAAAAGAACATATGCACGCACTGCGCGGTCGGCTGCACGGTCACCGCCGAAGTCCAGAACGGCGTCTGGACCGGCCAGGAGCCCTCGTGGGACAGCCCGATCAACCGCGGCTCGCACTGCGCCAAGGGGGCGAGCGTGCGCGAGCTGGTGCACAGCGAGCGCAAGCTCAAATACCCGATGAAGCTCGTCGGCGGCCAATGGGAGCGCGTCTCCTGGGAAGACGCGATCAACGGCATCGGCGACAAGCTGATGGAGATCCGGGAGAAATCCGGCCCGGAATCGGTCTACTGGATGGGATCGGCGAAGTTCTCCAACGAAGGGACCTATCTGTTCCGCAAGCTGGCGGCGCTCTGGGGCACCAACAACCAGGACCACCAGGCTCGCATCTGCCACTCGACGACCGTCGCGGGCGTGGCCAATACCTGGGGCTACGGCGCGATGACCAATTCGTTCAACGACATCCGCAACTCCAAGACCATGCTCGTGCTCGGCGGCAACCCGGCCGAGGCGCACCCGGTCGCCATGCAGCATCTGCTGGCCGGCAAGGAGCTGAACAAGGCCAATCTGATCGTCATGGACCCGCGCTTCACCCGCACGGCCGCGCATGCGACGGAATACGCGCGGTTCAGGTCCGGCACCGACATCGCGCTGCTCTGGGGCCTGCTCTGGCACATCTTCGAGAACGGCTGGGAGGACAAGGAATTCATTGCCCAGCGCGTCTACGGCATGGACGAAGTTCGCAAGGAGGTCGCGAAGTACACGCCCGACGAAGTGGAATCGATCACCGGCGTGCCCGGCGACCAGATGAAGCGCATCGCCGAGATGTTCGCGACCCAGAAACCGGCGACCATCATCTGGTGCATGGGCCAGACGCACCACACGGTCGGCACCGCAAACACCCGCGCCAGCTGTATCCTGTGCCTGGCGACCGGCAATGTCGGCAAGCCGGGGACCGGCGCCAACATCTTCCGCGGCCACGACAACGTGCAGGGTGCAACCGACATCGGGCTCGACGTGGTCACCCTGCCCTTCTACTACGGGCTGACGGAAGGCGCCTGGAAACATTGGTCGCGCGTCTGGGAAATCCCCTACGAGGACCTTCAGGGGCAGTTCGATTCCAAGGAAATCATGGAAACGCCTGGCGTTCCGCTGACCCGGTGGTTCGATGCGGTCACCCTGCCAAAGGAGGACGTCCAGCAGCGCGACGTCATGCGCGCGATGTTCGTGCAAGGTCACGCCAGCAACAGCATCGCCCGCATTCCGGCATCCGTGGAAGGCCTGGCGGGGCTCCAACTTCTCGTCGTCGCGGATCCCCATCCGACCACCTGGGCTTCGCTGGCTGTCCAGGCGGGCCGTCAGGACAACACCTATCTGCTGCCGGTCTGCACGCAGTTCGAGACGTCGGGGTCCCGCGTCGCCTCCAATCGCGCGATCCAGTGGGGAGAGCAGATCGTCAAGCCGAGCTTCGAGCAGAAGGACGACTACCAGGTCATCTATCTGATTTCGCAAAAGCTCGGGCTGGCCGACTGGATGTTCAAGAACATCGCGGTCGAGGGCGACCGTCCGGTGCCGGAGGACGTGCTGCGCGAGATGAACCGCGGGAGCTGGTCGACCGGCTATTGCGGCCAGTCGCCGGAGCGCCTGAAGGCGCACATGAAGAACCAGCACAAGTTCGACCTGGTGACCATGCGCGCCCCGAAGGAGGATCCGGAAGTGGGCGGCGATTATTACGGCCTGCCCTGGCCGTGCTGGGGGAAGCCGGAGATCCGGCACCCTGGCACCGCGAACCTCTACAGCACCGGCCTCCACGTGATGGACGGCGGCAGTCCGTTCCGCGCCCGCTTCGGCGTCGAGCGGAACGGCGAGACGCTGCTGGCGGAAGGGTCCTACACGGAAGGCTCGGAACTGACCGACGGCTATCCGGAGTTCACCATGGCCGTGCTGAAGAAGCTCGGCTGGGACAAGGACCTGACGGCGGAGGAGCTCGCCGTGATCGAAAAGATCGGCGACGACATCGACAAGGTCTCGTGGTCGACCGACCTTTCCGGCGGCATCCAGAGGGTCGCGCTCAGCCATGGCTGCCATCCCTATGGAAATGGCAAGGCCCGGGCGGTCGCCTGGAACCTGCCGGATCCGGTTCCCACGCATCGTGAGCCGATCTATACGCCCCGGGTGGATCTGGTCGCCAAATATCCGACCTATCCCGATGCCAAGCAGTTCAGGCTTCCGAACATCGGGTTCAGCGTTCAGAAGGCGGCGGTGGACAACGGCATCGCCAAGAGCTTCCCGATCATTCTGACGAGCGGCCGGCTGGTCGAGTACGAAGGCGGCGGCGAGGAAACGCGGTCGAACAGGTGGCTGGCGGAGTTGCAGCAGGACATGTTCGTCGAGATCAACCCCGCCGATGCCTCGGAGCGCGGCATCAGCGACGGTGCCTGGGTCTGGGTGAACGGCGCGGAAAAGAACTCCAAGGCCAGGGTGAAAGCACTGGTCACGGAGCGGGTCGGCAAGGGCGTCGCTTTCATGCCTTTCCACTTCGGCGGCTGGTTCCAGGGCGAGGACATGCGGGCCAACTATCCGGAGGGCACCGATCCATACGTGCTCGGCGAAAGCGCCAACTCCATCACCACCTACGGCTACGACCCGGTGACCGGCATGCAGGAGCCAAAGGTTACGCTCTGCCAGATTGCAGCGGCCTGAACGGGAGGATCAAGAAAATGGCAAGAATGAAATTCCTGTGTGACGCCGACCGCTGCATCGAATGCAACGCCTGTGTCACCGCCTGCAAGAACGAGCACGACGTGCCCTGGGGCATCAACCGCCGGCGCGTCGTCACCATCAACGACGGCAAGCCCGGGGAGCGCTCGGTCTCCATGGCGTGCATGCACTGCACCGATGCGCCATGCGCGGCGGTGTGCCCGGTCGACTGCTTCTATACCACCGCGGACGCGGTGGTGCTGCACTCGAAGGACCTGTGCATCGGATGCGGCTACTGCTTCTACGCCTGTCCGTTCGGCGCTCCACAGTATCCGCGCGTCGGGAATTTCGGCTCCCGCGGCAAGATGGACAAGTGCACCTTCTGCGCCGCCGGCCCGGAGGCGGATTCGACCGAGATCGAGTACGCGAAGTACGGCGCCAACCGCCTCGCGGAAGGCAAGCTGCCGCTTTGCGCCGAGATGTGCTCGACCAAGTCGCTGCTTGCAGGCGACGGCGAGATCATCGCGGCGATCTACAAGGAGCGGGTGACGCAGCGCGGTTATGGCTCAGGCGCGTGGGGCTGGCAGACGGCCTACCGCGAAACCATCACGGTCTGACCAACAGGCTGGCGGAGCGTCAAGGCTCGAGCCGGAAAGGTGGAGAAATGCATGTCTTGAAGCGAGTCCAACCGGTGCTCATCGCGATCCTCATGGCAGCCGGCCTGCTGGTCGCTCCGGCTGCCGCGCAGCAGGCCGGGTCCAGCAATCCAACAGCTCAGGCGGTCAGCGAACAGCAACTCCTCGACGAGCTGAACAAGATCCAGGGCCGCGTCACCATACCGGACCGCAAGGCAGCCACGCTGCAGCAGCCGCAGGGCCGTGACTATCGCGGGTTTCACGAAGGCGCCCTGCCCTGGATCGCGGGAATCGCGGTCCTGGGCATCCTCATCGTGCTCGCCATCTTCTATTTCATCAGGGGCCCGGTTCGCACGCTGGCCCGGGAATCCGGCGTGAGAATCCTGCGCTTCAATACGATCGAGCGTTTCGCGCACTGGCTGACGGCCACCGCCTTCATCGTGCTCGGCATAACAGGCCTGAACTTCGTCTTCGGCAAGCGCCTGCTGATGCCGCTGATCGGACCAGACGCATTTTCGACCTGGTCGATATGGGCCAAACTCGCCCACGACTTCGTGTCCTGGGCGTTCATGCTCGGGGTGCTGATCATGCTGGTGGCCTGGATCTGGGACAATCTGCCGGATCGCTACGACGCGCACTGGCTGAAGACCGGCGGCGGCCTCTTCGACAAGTCCAACAGGACGCACCCTCCGGCCGCCCGATTCAATGCGGGGCAGAAGCTCATCTTCTGGACCGTCGTGCTGGGCGGGATCGCGATGTCGATCTCTGGCATCTTCCTGCTGTTCCCGTTCTCCTACACCGATATCAACGGCATGCAGATGGCCCAGTATGTGCATGCCACGGTCGGGGTCCTGATGGTCGCCATCATCATCGCACACATCTATATCGGTACGCTGGGCATGGAAGGTGCTTATGAAGCCATGGGCTCGGGTACCGTCGACCTGAATTGGGCGAAGGAACATCACAGCGCTTGGGTCGAGAGGCAGCAGGCGAAAGGCACGATCGTTACCCGTTCCGCCCCTCACCCGGCCGAATAGTCCTACCTCGCGGCTACACTGAAACGACTGGGCCTCTCGGTCCAGTCGTTTTCATTTCGGCAGCGTCGAAAGCCCGCCGTGGGCGCCCCACGGCCAAAGCATCGTATGGAAAGCGGAATCGCTTTTCGGATGAATTCCGATGCGCAA
>JAJFMR010000448.1 GCA_020696915.1 Rhizobiaceae bacterium
GCCGTCAAGGCGGTCAGCCCGCGGACCAGGGTGATCGGCGTGTCGATGGCGCGCGGCGCGGCGATGAAGGCCAGCCTCGATGCCGGCCGGCCGGTGCCGGTCGAGGAACTGCCGACGCTCGCCGATTCGCTCGGCGGCGGCATCGGCCTCGACAACCGGCTGACCTTCGCGCTCTGCCGGGATCTCCTCGACGACGTCCTCCTGGTTTCGGAAGCGGAGATCGCGGCCGGCATCCGCCACGCCTATTTCGAGGAGCGCGAGATTGTCGAGGGAGCCGGCGCGGTCGGCATTGCGGCGCTGCTTGCCGGCAAGGTGAAGTCCGACGGGCCGGTCGTTGTGCTCATGTCGGGCCGCAACATCGACATGGAGGCGCACCGCGCGATCCTCTGCGGCACCGGACCCCGGGCCGGAGATCGTGCGCCATGAGCCGCATCACCATCCTCGCCGAGGCCGAGCTGCGCCGGCTGGTCGGCCTCGATCTCACCGCCGTCGCCTGCGTCGAAAACGCCTTCCGGGCGCTGAGTACGCTGGCGGTCGCCATGCCGCCGGTCATGCGGCTCGACATCCCCGAGCAGCGCGCGGAAGTCGACGTCAAGACCGCCTATGTGCCCGGCATCGACGCCTTCGCCGTCAAGATCAGCCCGGGCTTCTTCGACAATCCGAAGCTCGGCCTGCCGAGCGTCAACGGCATGATGGTGCTCCTGTCGTCGCGCACGGGGCTGGTCGAAGCGCTGCTCCTCGACAACGGCTATCTGACCGACATCCGCACGGCTGCCGCCGGCGCGGTCGCCGCTAGCCATCTTTCCCGGGCGGATTCGTCGGTCGCCGCGATCTTCGGCGCCGGCGTCCAGGCGCGATTGCAGCTCGAGGCGCTGACCCTGGTGCGGCCGATCCGGGAGGCCCGCATCTGGGCCCGCGATGCCGGCCGCGCGGAACTGGCCGCCGCCGAACTCGGCGAGCGTCTCGGCATCGAGGTGCGTGCCGAGCCCGACGCGGCAAGCGCCGCTGCCGGCGCCGACATCGTGGTGACGACGACGCCGTCGGCCGAACCGCTGCTGAAGGCGGGCTTCGTATCGGCCGGCCAGCACGTCACCGCCATGGGCTCGGATGCCGGGCACAAGAACGAGATCGCGCCGTCGATCATCCGCATGGCCGATCTCTATGTCGCCGACAGCGCCAGCCAGGCGCGGCGGCTCGGCGAACTCCATCATGCCATCGAGGCCGGTCTCGTTGCCGCCGAGGCTGCGGTGACCGAACTGGGCTCGATCGTCGCCGGGCACGCGCCCGGCCGGCGTCACGACGCCGATCTCACCATCGCCGACCTGACCGGGACCGGCGTCCAGGATACCGCGATCGCCACACTGGCACGCGACCGGGCGCTTGCCGCCAAGGCCGGCGTCGTCTTCGAAAGCTGACCGCAGCCGATAACCGAGGAAAAGTCACCAAAAATGCAGCCTGATCTCAAATTCACCCGCGACGAGTTCGCCGAGCGCCTGGCGAAAACCAGGCGGGCCATGGCCGCCAAGGGCATCGACCTGCTCATCGTCAGCGATCCCTCCAACATGGCGTGGCTGACCGGCTATGACGGCTGGTCCTTCTACGTCCACCAGGCGGTGATCGTGCCGCCTTCCGGCGAGCCGGTCTGGTACGGGCGCGGCCAGGACGCGGCCGGCGCGAGGCGCACGGCCTGGCTCGCCCACGACAACATCGTCGGCTACGCCGACCACTACGTGCAGTCGACCGAGCGCCACCCGATGGACTTTTTGGCCGAGGTGCTGGCCGGGCGGCGCTGGGACAGGCTCGCCGTCGGCGTCGAGATGGACAATTACTGGTTCTCGGCGGCGGCCTTCGCCTCGCTGCAAAGGCACCTGCCCAATGCCCGCTTCATCGACGCCACGGCGCTCGTCAACTGGCAGCGGGCGGTCAAGAGCCCGGCCGAGATCGGCTACATGCGCAACGCTGCCCGCATCGTCGAGGCGATGCATGCCCGCATCGTCGACAAGGTCGAGGTCGGCATGCGCAAATGCGACCTCGTGGCCGAGATCTATGACGCGGGCATCCGCGGCGTCGACGGGATCGGCGGCGACTATCCGGCGATCGTCCCGCTTCTGCCTTCCGGCGCGGATGCCGCCGCGCCGCACCTGACCTGGGATGACCGGCCCATGAAATCGGGCGAGGGCACCTTCTTCGAGATCGCCGGCTGCTGCCACCGCTATCACTGTCCGCTGTCGCGCACGGTTTTCCTGGGCAAGCCGACGCAAGGCTTCCTCGACGCCGAAAAGGCGACGCTCGAGGGCATGGAGGCAGGCCTTGCCGCGGCCCGGCCGGGCAACAGCTGCGAGGACATCGCCAACGCCTTCTTCGCGGTGCTGAGGAAATACGGCATCGTCAAGGACAACCGCACCGGCTATCCGATCGGCCTCTCCTATCCGCCGGACTGGGGCGAGCGCACGATGAGCCTGCGTCCGGGCGACCGCACCGAGCTCAGGCCCGGCATGACCTTCCACTTCATGACCGGCCTCTGGCTGGAGGACATGGGCCTGGAGATCACCGAATCGATCCTGATCACCGAGACCGGCGTCGAGTGCCTGGCCGACGTGCCGCGCAGGCTGGTCGTCAAGGACTGAGCGGGGATGGCGGACACGACGCGACCATCGCCGGTTTCGCCGACCGTCGATTTCCGGCTGGACGGCGTCCAGCACGGCTTCCTGCGCCTTCCTCACAGCCGTGACGATTCCGCCTGGGGTTCGGTCATGGTGCCGGTCGCGGTCGTGAAGAACGGTCCCGGCCCCACGGCGCTGCTCACCGGCGGCAACCACGGCGACGAATATGAGGGCCCGCTGGCGCTCTACGAGCTAGCCCGCACGCTCCATCCGGACGACGTCGCCGGAACGGTGATCATCGTGCCGGCCATGAACTACCCGGCCTTCCTGGCCGGCACCCGCACCTCGCCGATCGACCGCGGCAACATGAACCGCAGCTTTCCCGGCCGCCCGGACGGCACGGTAACCGAGAAGATCGCCGATTATTTCCAGCGCGAGCTGCTGCCGCGGGCCGATTTGGTGCTCGATTTCCACTCCGGCGGCCGGAC
>JAJFMR010000449.1 GCA_020696915.1 Rhizobiaceae bacterium
CCGACCTGCGACGGGCTTGGCAGCCAGCGCGCCATCGACGCCAGCCTGGTGGTGCCCGACGAGGACCGCTCGCTTCGCGACGGCGCCGTCAGCCCGTGGGCAAAGTCCACATCTCCCTACTATTCGCAGACGCTCGAGGCGCTGGGCAAAGCCTACGGCTTCAAGCTAGGCGACCGTTTCAGGGACCTTTCCGACGAGGCTCGTCAGGCGATTCTGCACGGGACCGGCGCGCGGGAAGTGACCTTCCGGTACGATGACGGGCTGCGCTCCTACACCACGACCAAGACATTCGAGGGGGTGGTTCCCAATCTCGAGCGGCGCTGGAAGGAAACGGAATCGGCATGGATGCGCGAGGAGATCGAGCGCTTCATGTCCTCCTCCCCCTGTCCAGCCTGCCATGGCTACCGCCTGAAGCCGGAGTCTCTCGCCGTGAAGATCGCCGGGCACCACATCGGCCAGGTGTCGGAAATGTCCATCCGCAGGGCCGACCAGTGGTTCACGGAACTGCCGTCGGCGCTGACGCCGAAGCAGAGCGAGATCGCGGCGCGAATCCTCAAGGAGATCCGCGAGCGGCTCCGCTTCCTGAACGACGTCGGCCTGGACTACCTGACGCTGTCGCGAAATTCCGGCACGCTGTCCGGCGGTGAAAGCCAGCGCATACGCCTGGCATCGCAGATCGGCTCGGGACTCACGGGCGTGCTCTACGTCCTCGACGAGCCGTCGATCGGGCTTCACCAGCGCGACAACCAGCGCCTGCTCGACACGCTGAAGCATCTGCGCGACCTCGGAAACACGGTGATCGTCGTCGAACATGACGAGGACGCCATTCTGTCCGCCGACTATGTCGTCGACATCGGTCCGGCCGCCGGCATCCATGGCGGGCGCGTGATCGCGCAAGGCACGCCGCGCGACATCATGGCCAATCCCGCCTCGATCACCGGCAAGTACCTCTCGGGAGAAATGGAGGTGGCGATGCCGGCCAGCCGCCGGGCGACGAAAAGGCACCGCCGCCTGAAAGTGGTCGGGGCGCGCGGCAACAATCTGAAGAACGTCACCGCCGAAATCCCGCTGGGCACCTTCACCTGCGTCACCGGCGTGTCGGGCGGCGGCAAGTCCACCTTCCTGATCGAGACCCTGTTCAAGGCAGCGTCGCGCCGCATCATGGGGTCGCGCGAGCATCCCGCCGAGCACGACCGCGTCGAGGGACTGGAGTTTCTCGACAAGGTCATCGACATCGACCAGTCGCCGATCGGCCGCACGCCGCGCTCGAACCCCGCCACCTATACCGGCGCCTTCACGCCGATCCGCGACTGGTTCGCCAATCTGCCGGAGGCCAAGGCGCGCGGCTACCAGCCCGGCCGCTTCTCCTTCAACGTCAAGGGCGGGCGCTGCGAAGCCTGCCAGGGCGACGGCGTCATCAAGATCGAGATGCACTTCCTGCCCGACGTCTACGTCACCTGCGACGTCTGCCACGGCAAGCGCTACAACCGCGAGACGCTAGACGTGCTGTTCAAGGGCAAGTCGATCGCCGACGTGCTCGACATGACGGTCGAGGAAGGCGTCGACTTCTTCGCCGCGGTGCCCGCGGTGCGCGACCGCCTGGTCACGCTGAACCAGGTGGGGCTCGGCTACATCCATATAGGCCAGCAGGCGACGACGCTGTCCGGCGGCGAGGCGCAGCGCATCAAGCTGGCGAAGGAATTGTCGCGCAAGGCCACCGGCAAGACGCTCTACATCCTGGACGAACCTACCACCGGGCTGCATTTCCACGATGTGGCGAAGCTGCTCGACGTACTTCACGAACTCGTCGACCAGGGCAATACGGTGGTGGTGATCGAACACAATCTCGAAGTGATCAAGACGGCCGACTGGATACTCGATCTCGGCCCCGAGGGCGGCGACGGCGGCGGCGAACTGGTCGCCTCCGGCCGGCCCGAGGACATCGCGGCGGAGCCGAGGAGCTACACCGGCCACTTTCTCTCCGAACTCCTCGATCGAAGGCCAAAGGGAAAACGCGAAGCGGCCGAGTAGCCGTCGCGGTCTGCTTCGGCTTGCATGGCCGGCCGCCTGACGGGTTTGCGGCAGACGAGGAGGACAGCGCATGGCAACGGCAGGGAAGATCCGCGCCGGCATGGGGGGCTGGAGCTTCGAGCCCTGGGAGGGCACCTTCTATCCGTCCGGGCTGCCGAAGAAGCAGCAGCTGAATTATGCCGCCCGCCAGGTCCCGACGATCGAGGTGAACGGCACCTATTATCGCGGCCAGACGCCGCAAACGTTTGCCAAGTGGGCGGCGGATGCACCGGACGGATTCGTGTTCTCGGTGAAGGGGAGCCGCTTCGTCACCAACAGAAAGGTGCTCGCCGAAGCCGGTGAGTCGCTGCAGCGCTTCTGGGACACCGGCGTCCACGAACTCGGCGACAGGCTCGGCCCGGTCGTCTGGCAGTTCGCCCCCTTCAAGAAGTTCGAGCCGGAGGATTTCGAGGGCTTTCTGCGGCTGCTGCCCAGGACCAGTGGCGGCGTGCCGATCCGGCATGTGCTCGAGGTCCGGCACGGCAGCTTCGCGGTGCCGGAATTCGTCGCGCTGGCGCGGCGATACGGCGCCGCGATCTGCTACGCTCATCACCACACGTATCCCGAATTCGCCGACGTGACGGCCGACTTTGTCTACGCACGCCTGCAGAAGGGGGAGGATTCCATACCGACGGCCTACACGCCCGAAGACCTCGATCGCTGGGCCGGGCGCGCCCGCATCTGGGCCGAAGGCGGTCAGCCCGAAGACCTGCCGCTCGCCGACCCCGGACAGCGGCCGGACATAAAGCCGCGCGACGTGTTCGTCTACATCATTCACGAAGGCAAACTCCGGGCGCCGCAGGGCGCAATGGCTTTCATGAAGCTGGTGACGGCGTAGCCCGGGGATTATCCGGAGCAGGGAGCGGCAGGGGTTGGGCGTACTTCCTTCAGCGCGCCGCGCTGCAGCCTATTGCTGCCTCTTTCGCTGCTGCCAGAAGATCAGAAACCGCAGCAAGGCATAGAACGAGGCCACGAGCAGATGGCTGATCACGACCGATATCCGG
>JAJFMR010000066.1 GCA_020696915.1 Rhizobiaceae bacterium
CCTCCCGCGGTGGTGGAGAAGGTCGCCAGGGGCACTGGACTTGCGGCCGACAAGCTAACCTTCATCTACGCTCCGACCCAGAGTCTCGCGGGTACGGTGCAGATCGTCTCCCGCGTGCTGGAGGTCGCCCTGCACAAGGCCAACGATCTGGGCTTCCCGCTGCACAATATCGTGGAAGGGGTGGGCGCGGCTCCCATCCCCGCCCCGCATCCCGATTTCCTTGCCGCCATGGGCCGCACCAACGATGCGATCATCTATGGCGGCTTCGTCCAGCTTTTCGTCGCCGGGCCGGCGGACGGAGCCAGGGAACTCGCCGACAAGCTGCCAAGCCGGGCCTCGCGCGACTATGGGGAGTCTTTCGCCGACATATTCAGGCGGTTCAACGGCGACTTCTACAGCATCGACCCGCTGTTGTTCAGCCCGGCCGAGGTCGCGGTGACGGCGATCGAAACGGGCGACACGTTCCGGACCGGCGCGCGCGATCGTGCAATGCTCGAACAAAGTCTCGGCTAGCGGCACATGCCCCGGTCGCAGCGTATTGCCGGCCATGGCCGATCTTCGCCGACACGGCTCACAGCCCTCCCTGGCCGCCGGCTCGCCGTTCACCCGAACCTCCTTCAACCTGACGGAGCTCCAGCGTGACATACCGCATCCTTGTCGTTGGCGACGGTCCCTACTCCGCGGGCCTGGTCTCGAGGCTGCGGCGGCGGGGCGCGGCGGTTGCGGTGGCGCCGCTGGCCGCAGTGGCTTTCGACACCAGCCGGCCGAACGGCCTGGCAATTCCGGGTCTGGAGCACGGCCTGCCGGACGCTGTCCTCGTCCGCTCGTTCTCGGCGGGATCGTTCGAGGCGATCACCAGGCGGCTGGGCGTGCTTCATGCTCTGGAAAGCATGTCGGTCCCGGTCTGGAACTCGGCTTCGGCGATCGAGCGTTGCGTCGACAAATCGATGACCACTTTCCTCCTGCAGAAAGCCGGCCTGCCGACGCCGCCTACTTTCGTAGTGGAGGGACATGCCGCGGGCGAAGAGATGGCAGCGCGCGAACTCGTGCATGGCCCGCTCGTGCTGAAGCCGCTGTTCGGCTCGCAAGGGCGAGGCATAAGGCTGGTGAACACGGTCGACGACCTGCCGGCCGCCGAGGAGGTGGCCGACGTCTACTATCTGCAGCGCTACGTGCCGCGCCCCGGGCCACCCTTCCGCGACTTCCGCGTCTTCGTCTGCGCGGCGAGGTCGGTTGCGATGATGAGCCGGCGCGGCACCGACTGGATCACCAACGTCAACAGGGGGGCATCGCCGGAAACGGTTTCGGGACAGGCGCGGGCCGAACTCGAGGCGCTGGCGGTCGAGGCGGCATTTGCAGTGGGCGCCGATTTCGCCGGGGTGGATATCGTGCGGTCCGCCGATGGTGGCCTTCTGGTGCTCGAGGTCAACAGCATGCCGGCCTGGTCGGGTCTGCAATCGGTGGTCGCGGTAGATATCGCCGATGCGATCGCCGATGCGCTGCTGTCGTTCCTGGCCGCGCGGGCTCAGCCGCCTTTCTTGCCGTTGCGGGAATTACGCCCGGCCGCGTCGGCGAACACCCGATGACGCTGCCGCGGCAGTGCATCCGCGAGCTTTACGAGGAGGCCTGCCGACGCGAGATCGAGGCGCTGAAGCCCGGCAACGTCCATGTCTTCGCCGGCGGGCACCGCATGTCGGCCGATCAGTTCCTGACCAGCGCCCGGGTCTCGTCGGGGCCGCTCACCGATCCCCTGCTGCCGGTGGGCGGTCGCATTGTCGAAGCCGTCCGGGAGACCCGCAGGCACGTCGCCACCAACACCAATCTGGGCATCGTGCTGCTTTCGGCGCCCCTGGCCCGGGCGGCCGAGATGGACGGCAAGGATCTGCGGGCCAATCTTGGTCATGTCCTCGACGGGCTGACGTTGGAGGACGCCGGCGCGGCTTTCGAGGCGATCGTGCTGGCGGCGCCGGGCGGCCTCGGATCGGCGGCAGCCCACGACGTCCACGAGCCCGCAAAAGTCGGGCTCCAGGAGGCGATGCAGGAGGCTGCCGGACGCGACCGCATAGCGTTCCAGTATATCAGCTCGTTTTCGGACGTGTTCGAAACCGGAATGCCGGCGCTAAAAGCAGCGGTGGGCCGCGGCGAGGGCGGCATGTGGCCGGCGATCCACGCCTACATGGCCTTTCTTGCCACCTTTCCTGACAGTCACGTGGCGCGCAGACACGGACCGGATGCCGCAGCGAAAATCAGGGACGAAGCGGGGTCGGTCAGAAGCCGGCTCGTCTCGGCCGAAGACGCGGCCACCCGGCTTCGGCTGCTCGCCGAATTCGACCGGAGCCTGAAGTCGCGGGCCATCAATCCAGGGACGTCCGCCGATCTGACGGTGGCCAGTCTTTTCGCCCTTCTGCTCTGTGATCAACTTGCATAATGGAAGGGTTGATGATTGAATCTCCGGTAGCGGAGACATCACGCCTCCGTGGCTATCTAGCCAACCGGTCCGGTCGTCGGGCGCTGCCAACAAGGATAGCCGTCCATCGAGCGCCCGCTCGAGAGCGGTGCGCTTGTGGACACATTGGATGTGTCTTGGAGGAGGAAAATCGCATGGCACAGATATCGAAGGTAATGGTTGGTGAATCGCTCGTCGGAGATGGCAACGAGGTCGCGCATGTCGACCTGCTGATCGGACCACGGGGCAGCGCGGTCGAATCGGCGTTCTGCAACGCGCTCACCAACAACAAGGACGGCTTCACCAGCCTGCTGGCGGTGATCGCGCCGAACCTGGCATGCAAGCCGAACACGGTAATGTTCAACAAGGTCACCATCAAGGGCGCCAAGCAGGCGGTGCAGATGTTCGGCCCGGCGCAACACGCGGTTGCCAAGGCAGTGCAGGACAGTGTCGCCGAAGGGATAATCCCGGCCAGCGAAGCGGACGACATCTTCATCTGCGTGGGCGTGTTCATCCATTGGGACGCTGCGGACGACGCCAAGATCCAGCAGTACAACTACCAGGCGACGAAGGAAGCCATCCAGCGTGCCGTACAGGGCAAGCCGACGGCGGCCGAGGCGACCGAGCAGCGGAACAGCGCAAAGCATCCGTTCGCGGCAGCCTGACATCGCCGCAGCAGCAGCTGCGGGAACAGACTGGAACGGACTCTCCGTGTGACCATCCGGCGGTTGAAGAAGAAGCTTCAACGGCCGCCGGATCCTTCCACGTGCCGAAGTGCCGGCTGAGGCCACCCTGGTAGCGGCGCAGCCGCCCACCAATCCATCCTCCGACGTAGCTACATTTCATCTCCGACCGGCGGTGCTTCATGCCCTGCTTTGTCAAGAAACGGCACCATGTCCTTGGGCCGCGCCTTTCCGGCGCGCCGCTTGAGGAAGTCGGACGCGGTTTCGACAACTCCGATCTTCTGGGCGATGGCGACGGCGATCCACTGGTTCAGCGAAACGCCATCTTCCTTCGCAAGCCGCGCGGCGGCTTCCTTGACCGATGCGGGAAGCTTGAGCGGATAGGACGCCTTGCTCATGACCTCAACTCCTTCAACAACTCTCCGGGCCGCAGGATTAGCAACCCGAACCGTGCCGCGCCCTTCGCAAAGTCACGCACATTGTGCGTGATCAGCGCGTCGGCCCGGCCATTGACCGCGGCTTCCAGGACCATCTCGTCGTTTGGGTCCGATAGCTGCGGCCGCCATTGAAAATTCACCTCGACCGGCTCGGAAGCGCTCGCAAAAGCAGCCAGGAAGCGGTCTATATCATTCAAGCCCAGACCATGTGCTAAGCTCTGCTCGGGCCGCTTCAGCACCGCCTCGTATTCGAGAAACAGGGCCGGCGTCACCAAAGGCGTCAGCCGCCCATGCGCCGATTCGGAGCACCTCCCTTGCCGGCCGGCGCGCGCCTGCTAGCCTGAACGCATGGCAAGGCAGACCCTTCGCGCCTATCGCGCCAAACGTGACTTCTCGAAGACGGCGGAGCCGCCGGGGGACGGCACGGCTTCTGCCGGCAACCGTTTCGTGGTCCACAAGCATCACGCCACCGCCGACCACTACGATCTGCGGCTCGAAGTCGGCGGCGTTCTCAAGAGCTGGGCGGTGCCGAAGGGACCCTCTCTCAATCCGGCCGACAAGCGGCTGGCCGTCCAGACCGAGGATCACCCGATCGAGTATCTCGAATTCGAGGGCGTCATCCCGGAAGGGGAGTATGGCGGCGGACCCATGATCGTCTGGGATACGGGCGTCTGGGCGCCGATGGAAGACGTCGAGAAAAGCCTGGAGAGTGGCGCGTTCAAGTTCCGTCTGGCCGGCCGGAAACTCAATGGCGGCTGGATGCTGACGCGCCTCAAACCAAGGGGCAAAGGGGAGAGCAAGAAGAACTGGCTGTTGTTCAAGGAGCACGATCCTGCCGCCGACCCGGCGCTCGACATCCTCGAGGCGCGCCCGGAAAGCGTCAAGTCCGGCCGGCGGATCGAGGAGCTTGGCGCGCCGCGGAAGCGACCGGCAGACCCAAAACCAGCGGCGCGGCCGCGGCGGCTGGAACCGGGAGCGCTCCCCGGCGCCATCAGGGAACCGGCCCCGGCGCGCATTTTGCCGCAACTCGCGACTCAGGTGACGCGGCCGCCGGGGGGCGGGGGCACGAGGGAAGCCTGGCTGCACGAGATCAAGCTCGACGGCTACCGCACCATGGCGCACGTGTCGCAAGGCGCAGTCAAGCTCATCACCCGCAGCGGGCTCGACTGGACCAGCCGCTACGGCGATCTTCCAACAGCCTTCCTCAGGCTGCCCTGCCGCGAGGCAATCATCGACGGCGAGATCGTCGTCGTCGACGAGAAGGGCATCAGCAGGTTCGAGCTGCTGCAGGGTGCGCTGTCCAGCGGTGCCGAAAACCGGCTGGTCTTCTACGCGTTCGACCTGCTGTACCTCGATGGGTGGAACATCGCGGCTGCCCCGCTCGATGCCCGCAAGGCGCTGCTCTCGCAGCTGTTGGCGGGCGAACTCGGCAGCCGTTCGGCGATCCAGCTCAGCGACCATTTTGCCGGCGACGGCATGGCGCTTTTCGAACAGGCGTCGGAACTGGGGCTCGAAGGAGTTGTGTCGAAGCGGGCCTCGTCGCCGTACCAGAGCGGCCGCTCGAAGAACTGGACAAAGGCCAAATCCGTGCTGACCGGCGACTTCGTCATCGTCGGATATACAAGTTCGGCGGCGGCCGAAGGGATTGCCGCGCTGGGGCTCGCCGAGTGGGTCGGCGGCGACCTGGAGTATCGCGGCAAGGTCGGCACCGGCTTCGACGCTCCGATGCTCGAGCATCTGCTCGCGCGACTGGAGCCGCTCGGCGCCGGGGCGGAACCCGTCGGGGGCGCGCCGCGGGACATGATCCCGGTGCGGCCGCTGCTCTCGGCGCACATTCACTATGCCAACCGGACCACGGACAATGCGCTTCGCCATCCGGTCTTCAAGGGACTGCGGGACGTCGAACTGTCGGCTCCGGAAACGCAGGCGCGCAGGCGACTGATCTCGGAAGGAGATCTGGCAACCATCTGGGTGACCAACCCGACCCGGCGGCTGTTTGGAAAATCCGGTCCCACCAAGCTCGACATCGCGGTCTATTATGCGGCGATTGGCGACTTCATGCTGCCGCACATCATGTCACGGCCGGTGTCGCTGGTGCGCTGTCCGACGGGCCGCGCGCAGGACTGCTTCTTCCAGCGCCATGCCTTCACGGGCATGCCGCCTTCCGTGGCCACCGTCGAGACCCGCAATTCGGAAGACGAGATCAAGACCTACATCTCGGTGGAAGATGCCAGGGGTTACCTGGCACTGGCGCAGTTCGGAGTCGTCGAGTTCCACACCTGGGGTGCGACACGCCACAAGCCGGACCGGCCCGACCGCATCACCTTCGATCTCGACCCGGGCGAGGGGGTCGCCTGGCGTGACATCGTCGAAGCAGCCGTTCATATCCGGCCCGAGCTCCAGGCGCTCGGCCTCGTTCCTTTCGTGAAGACCTCGGGCGGCAAGGGCATTCATGTCGTCGTGCCGGTGACGAGGAAAGCTGAGTGGAAAAAGGCGCACCAGGCGGCGGGAGCCATTGCCGCGAGACTGGCGGCAACGGCGCCCGACACCTTCACCACGGTCATGGGCAAGGACAACCGCAAACGCCGGATCTTCATCGATTTTCACCGCAACGCGCGTAGCGCGACGTCGGCTGCGCCCTACTCATTGCGCGCCCGCGCCCACCTGCCCGCCTCGACGCCGCTCGCCTGGGAGGACCTCGAATCCATCGACGCTCCGGAGGATCTGAACTATTCTTCGTTGCCGGGACTCATGGCGGTCTCCGGAGATCCCTGGGCCGATATTGAGGAATTTGCTAGGGATTTGCCCTTATTCTCAGCAGTCCGGACGTAGTGCAGTCGGTTTTCCCCCGAGTAGGAGTGGATCATGGCGCCAAGAGCCAGTTGGAAGGGTTATCTGAGACTGAGCCTGGTGAGCTGCCCGGTGCGGCTCTATCCGGCGACCAGCGCGAGCGAGCGCATCACCTTCAATCAGTTGCACAACAAGACGCACAACCGCATCAACATGAAGCCTGTCGACCCGGAGCTTGGCCTGGTCGAACGCTCCGACCTGGTCAAGGGATACGAATACGAAGCCAAGAAATACATCATCATCGAGGATTCCGACCTCGAAGCGGTGAGGATCGAGTCGAACCACACGATGAATATCGAGGCTTTCGTCGCAGAGGGCGAGGTCGACGTCATCTACCAGGATGCGCCCTATTATCTGGCGCCGGACGGGGCGATGGCGGAGGAGACGTTCATCGTGCTGCGCGAAGCAATGCGCAAGACCGGCAGACTGGCGATCGCCCGACTGGTGATGTCGAGCCGCGAGAGGATCGTGGTCATCGGCCCGCGCGATAACGGTATGCTCGTGTCTACGTTGAGGAATCCGAACGAAGTCCGTAGCAGCACACAATATTTCGAGACAATTCCGGAGGGAAAACCGGATCCGGAAATGCTGCAGCTCGCCGAAGCTCTGATCAAGCAGAAGCTGACAAGCTTCGATCCCAGGAAGTTCGAGGATCGTTACGAGGCGGCCTTGATGAACATGATCCGCGAGAAGCTGAAGGGCCACAAGCCGATCATCGCCGCAGCACCCGAGCGCGGCAACGTCATCAACCTCATGGATGCGCTCAAGGCCAGCCTCTCGCAGGCGAAACCGCCGGCCAAGTCGAAGAGCAAGGGCGACGAGGCGCCGGCGAAGTCCGCAGCGAGAACGGCGGCCGGCGGCGCCAAGTCTGCCGGCCCGGCCAAGGCCGCCGCCAAGGGCAGGAAGTGACGGCGGCCGGCAAGACTTTCGGCACGGTGGGGGCACTGGCCGCCTTTCCGCGACGGCTGGCCGCCAGGGAAGTCGAGCGGCAGCACGGCAGAATGGCGCGTGGCGTCACCCGTCGCACCACGCATCTCGTCTTTGGCCGCTCGCTGCTCGGAAGAGGCGACGACGCAAGGGCGGAAGCACGATTTGAGGCCGAGCGCCGGGCCGGCCGACAACTGCTCAGCGAGAATGGCTTCCTTCGCGTGCTCGGATTGTTCAAGACGCCCGGGGAATCCGGGCTTTCGCGCCGGGAGCTCCTCGACCAATCGAAGCTGCCGGACAGTGTTTTCGACCTGCTGGCAGTCTTCGACGCGTTCGAGCACGACAGCGAGCCGTTCTCCTTTCGTGATCTCATCCTGGCCAGAAAATATGCGGGGCTGGTCAAGGGCGGCGCCGGCTGGGGCGCTATCGCCAGGTCGGTGCACCGCGGCGGCGCGGTTGCGTCGCTTACCGCGAAGTCCCTCCACGTCGAGGGCGCCGGCGCCATCTATGCCAGGCTCGGCGAGAATCTGAGCGAGCTCGACGGTCAGCTGCTGTTCGATCTCGGCCTGCCGGACGACGCGGAGCTGGAGGAAAGTTTTGCGAGCGCGGAGACTGCGGAAGCCGAGGGCCGCTACGCCGAAGCCGCGGAGCATTATCGACGCTGCCTTTCCTTCGACCCGGGCGATCCGATCGTGGCCTTCAACCGGGCGAACTGCCTCAGGGCCGCCGGCCGCCTCGCCGAAGCGGCACATGACTATGCACGCGCTATCAAGCTTGACCCGGGATTCGTCGAAGCCTGGTTCAATCTGGCCGGGCTGACCGCCGAGCGCGGGCACGCCGGGGCCGCACGGCGGCACCTCAAGAAGGCTCTGCTCCTAGACGCCGGCTACGCCGACGCCGTGTTCAACCTGGCAAAGCTCGAGTTCGACGCCGGCGACCTTGCCGAGGCGCGTCGGTGCTGGAGTCGTTACCTGGAGCTCGACAGCCAATCGGAATGGGCGCGGATCGCTGCCCGCGGCATCCGCTTCGTCGATCTCCAGCTGGCCCTGCGGACGGCAGGATGACGGACGGACAGGACCGGCACCTCCAGTTTTGGACGCTCCGATGAGCCGGGATTTCCTGCTCGATGGTTCCGCGACGGCGCCTGCTACGATGCTTCTTGCCCACGGCGCCGGCGCAGGGATGGAGTCTTCGTCACTGTCGGCGATGGCCGAGGCAATCGCTTCAGCCGGGCTGCTTGTGGCTCGATTTGAATTCGGCTACATGGCGGCGCGTCGCACGATGGAGGGGCGCAAGCCGCCGCCGCGCGCCGAAACGCTGATTGCCGAATACCGGTCGGCGGTCGCGGAACTCGCCGCCACCACCCCGCTCATCATCGGCGGCAAGTCGATGGGTGGCAGGGTGGCGAGCATGGTGGCGGATGAACTCTTCGATGCGGGTAAGATCGCCGGCCTCGTATGTCTCGGCTACCCGTTTCATCCACCAGGCCGTTCCGAACAGCTGCGCACCGCACATCTCGAGCTTCTGAGGACTCCGGCGCTCATCTGCCAGGGTACCCGCGATCCGTTCGGCACGCGCGAGGACGTGGCCGCTTACCGGCTATCGCGGGGCGTCGAATTCCTCTGGCTGGAGGATGGCGACCACGATCTCCGGCCGCGCAAGAGCGTCTCGGGTTTCTCGACTGCGGACCACCTGAAGACCATGGCGGCGGCGGTCCGCGCTTTTGCGGATCGTCTCGTCCGGTAGGTGTCGCGGGTTACGTTGAGGATAGCCACTTTCAACGTCAACAACGTCAACAAGAGGCTGGACGTGCTCCTGGCATGGCTGGCCGCCACCCGCCCTGACGTGGCCTGCCTGCAGGAACTGAAGGCCGCCGACCGGCAGTTTCCGCTGAGCGCGATCCGCGAAGCAGGCTATGGCGCCGTGTGGCGCGGGCAGCCGGCCTGGAACGGCGTCGCCATCCTCGCCCGCGACGCCGATCCGGTGCTGACGCGCGACTCCCTGCCGGGCGACGCCTCGGATGCGCAGAGCCGCTACATCGAGGCGGCCGTCGGCGGCGTGCTCGTCGCCTCGCTCTATGCCCCGAACGGCAATCCTAGGCCGGGGCCGAAATTCGACTATAAACTGCGCTGGCACGAACGACTCAGGCGGCACGCCGCAGAGCTGGCCGAGACCGGGCTGCCGGTCGTGCTGGCGGGCGACTACAACGTCGTGCCGGAACCGCGCGACATCTACGAGACACGGTCCTACGACGACAACGCCCTCGTGCAGCCCGAAAGCCGGCATGCCTTCCGGCAGCTTCTCGACCAGGGCTGGATCGACGCGCTACGCAGGAAACATCCAGCGGAGACCCTTTATACGTTCTGGGACTACCGGCGGAATCGCTGGCCGCGCAATGCCGGCCTTCGCCTCGACCACATATTGCTCAGCCGCAAGCTGGCGCGGAAACTGAAGCAAGCCGGCGTCGACACGGAGGTTCGCGGCCTCGAGAACGCCAGCGACCACGCCCCCGCCTGGATCGAGATCGTCGTGTAGGAATGGATCCACGTGCCCAGTCCATCATGCGGTGCAGTCACCGCACACCGTTGCCCTTTATGGCGTGCTGTCTTGCAGGAACGTCTTCCAGCCGGAACAACCGGCACCGGCCCGGCGGTATGGGCGGGCACGCGCTCGACGGAGGAGCGCAGCATTCTTTTGCTCGAATGGCTGTCGTCGAGTTGTTGAACGAATGCCCCCGACGATCGTTCCGATCGGGTCATTCCGACGGCCGGGTCCGCCTTCCCGTACCCCGCCACAGACCATTCGGGCCTTGTTGAAGTCGGCTCCTGATACCTTCGCAGGACGGTGCGATGGCTTCGACCCGCGGCATCGGCAGCTTGGTGAGATTGGCGGCGCGCTTCTTGACCTTGCGGCCCGAGCCCACGAGCAGAGGATCGAGGGAGCCAGCAGCTCTTTATCCGCCGGCCTGATGCGCGATCTTGTAAATCACTCCGTTGGTGTCCTCGGAAACCAGCAGCTCTCCATCCGGCGTGAACGCAAGGCCGGCAAGACGCCCGAACTCGGTCTTGCTATCCTCACTGAGAAACCCGGTCAGGAAATCCTCTGCGCCTGTCGGCTCGCCGTTTTCGAAATTGATATGGACCACCTTGTAGCCGGCCGGATCTGCCCGATTGGCCGAACCGCGCAGCGTCACGAAGGCGTCGTGGCGATACTCTTCCGGGAATTGGTCCGCATCGTAGAAGCGGATATTGATCACCGAGGCATGGGCGTCGAAGGTCAGCACCGGACCGGTGGTTTTCATCCGGCAGAACTCATCCTTCGGCATTCCCTCTGGCAGGGTGAAGCTCACCCAGTCCGGCTGGCGGCCGCCGTAGCAGAACGGCCAGCCGTAATGCGTCCCTTGCTCGATCTTATTCAGCTCT